>CALMJO010000255.1 GCA_937864375.1 uncultured Spirochaetota bacterium | reverse complement strand
GGAAGGAACTTACCCGTTGGGAGCTTCGGATTCTCGGGGCTTTCGCGGAGAAGTTCGGCTCCTCGGCGCACAGGCGGGGCGGCCGCAGGCTCCGCATCGGGAGATGGGAGGAACTATTCCCTGAAATCCGGACCTGCGCCGAAGAAAGGACCGCGTTTCTGGATGCGCTGGAATCGTGCGAGGGGCGCGGGGTTATTTCCGTTAAGTGGGGAAAATACCGACGGGGAGACGATGTCGACGCGGCGTATCTGGAAAACGACAGGCTGCTGCATGAGCTGATCGGATCGGAACATCCCGATGATCTGATTCGCCGCATCGTCGATGCGGCGTCGGGGATGGGGCATTCCCGGATATCGCAGGAGATCTTGGCATATTGCGATAACATTCGCGCGGAAAAGGGTACGCCGCCGTTCGCCGATCCACGGGATGCCGCCGAACTTATTTCCCTCATTGATCACTTGGAACGAGGTGAAGATCCGCTTCCCCTGAGGGCCCTCTCGGTGAAGCTTTTCAAAGATTCCAAAAGAATTGAAGCGCTTAAAATCCTGAGCGCCGGAGTCCTGAAGCGGATCGGCCTGGAGCATGCGCTTTCCGGTCTTGAAAGGTCTTTTCCCGAGTGCGGAGTAAAGGGGGATCTGACGATTGAATTCCACGACGGCCGTGTGTGGGACCTGCAGGGAGATGCGGTCTCATTATCCGGGAAATCGATCGGCGCAATCCGGCGGATTTTCGACCGAACGGGATTGGGCCGATCGATCCTTTCCGTGGAAAACAAGGAGACCTTTCATCTGATCGATCGGTCCGACCTGTATTGCGGCTATGTCTTCTCCCATGGCCATATCAACGAGGCCGTACGAATGATGGTGAGGAAGATCCTGGATTCCGGCACGGCCCTTCATCATTTCGGCGACATGGACCCCGACGGTATATTGATATTTGCCGGGATAAACGAGTTGTGCGGCGGAACATGCGGCCGTTTCATGATGGACGTTGATACGTACCGTCGGTACGAATCGTTCGGGTACGCCCTCACGGCGACACAGCTGTCGCGTCTCCCCTCCGACGCAGGCCCCCTTTCCCCCCTCGCGGAGGAGATTCGCAAGACCGGGAAAGGGGTGGAACAGGAAATCATCGATACGGGCATAATGTCAGGAAACACCCAACAATGACATATATTAACTTGACTAAACTTCTTAGTCAAGTTATCATTGAGATATCCGCAAGAATACCGGTATAGCCGGACGGAGACATCATGAAAAAAGTGACAATTCATGAGGCAAAGACGCACCTCTCGAGGCTCATACGAAGCGCCCTGGCCGGGGAGGAGGTCATAATCTCGCGGGGCAGGAAGCCCCTGGTAAAACTCATGGTGATCGAGGAAAAGCCGGCCAAGCGCGTCCTTGGCACGGCCGCGGGAAAGATCCGGTTTGCTCCCGATTTTGACGAGCCCCTGGAAGATTTCAGGGAATATATGCCGTGAGAATCCTGCTCGATACAAATGCATTTCTCTGGAGCGTCACAAGTGACCGGAAACTCGGGAGAAACGCCGCGAAGGCCTTTTTGAGGGAGGAAAACAGCCTGCTTTTAAGCATCGTGAGCCTTTGGGAAATCACAATCAAGGTGAGCATCGGCAAACTCTATATGCCAAAACCTGTTTCGAATTTCCTGCTGGATCAACTTCGGTTGAACGGTATCGACCTCCTCGAAATAAGCCCTGAGCACGTTTTCGGCCTCGAAGAACTTCCGTTGCATCACGGCGATCCCTTCGACCGCCTGATCATCTCCCAATGTAGTATCGAGAAAATCCCTGTTGTCAGCGGTGATGCCATTTTCAGAAAATATCCCGTTCGGGTGATTTGGTAATAACAACCCATTGCGGGAGCCCGCTCTGTACCTGTCGAAGCGAGGTTTGAAATTTATTCCGTTCTATTCCGGCACGTAGAAACCGGACCCGAGCCACCAGGTGTCATCAACCTTCATGACGTATCCGACCTTAGTCATGATCTTTCTCGTCCTGGGATGGAACCATCTGTAGGTGATCTTTCCCTTCGTTTGTTTCCTGGCAATGTCCGCCATTTTTTGGATTGTCCGCTCCCCGGACACCGGGTCTTTCAACTTGGAGTAATCATTCCCGACCCATTCCGGATTCGCCCCGTGGGCAACTACCTTGCAATCATAATCATACGCGAAGATGTACAGCTCGCCGCGGTTAAAGATGCCGTTCTTTTTCATGAATTCATGTACGGCCGCCTCCTTCCCGTAGATGGCGGCGAAAGCGGCTGCCTCCTGTACGTACGCGACCAGCTGCTCTTCCGTGGGCGCCTGGGACTCCGCGGGATCAAAGCGGTTGAATCCGCACAGGATGAAGACCAGCATCAACGAAAAAACGACGCGGGTAATGCTTTTCATTTCTTTAACCTCCAGCCTGTTTTGAGGCCGGCACAAAACGGCCTATTCCGGTGCTGCCGGCCTGCCCTCTGCATTCAAGCGGTTCCGCTCGTTCCCCCGTTCTATGGTGCGACATGCGAAACCGTTTCCATGAATACATAGGAATTTGCCCATTATTCCCGGGGAAAGCTCCCCGGACCTCACAGCAAATACTAGAAGCTTCCAACACGGAAAAGTCAAGGCCCCTCAGCTCAAAAACTCCCGAAGAAGCCTGCACCGAGCTTGTCGAAGTGAGGTTTTAGATTTATCAGTAGCTTTCCCGCCATGGTATCAGCACCAGCATGTCGCTTAACGTTATGCGTAAACAACGTCACCAGGGCTGAAGCAGCGCCATTCCATCGCACTTTCCATGATTGGGATCGCGCCGTTCGAACACGCCTGTCCGGCGCACATGCAGGGCAGAAGATACACTCATCCCGTGTATTCCCGATCGACGGCCGCGTTCGGTCTTATTTGATTGTATCCAGGAAATCCCGCACAGTCTTAGAAAATTCAGCGGGCTGGTCATTGAAACCAAAGTGACCGGCCTTCTCCAGTACCACGAGCTTCGAGTTTTTGAGGATGCCGCAGTATTCCCTGCTCCCCTGCTCGCTCTGGAGGTCTTTTGCCCCGTGAATCACCAGGGCGGGAATGGACGGATTGGTGAGCGCTTTCCTGTAATCGTGCGTTTTACCCATGCTGAACAACATCCCGAAGGTCATCCAACCGTTGGAGCCCACGGGCCTCCTGAATTCCGGCAGGGGCATGCCCGCGGCCTTCGCTGCCGGCCCGTAGTATTTCAAGAATTCAAGGTTCAGCCCGCTCAAATCAGCCTCGCTTTTCGAGAATATGTTCTGGAAATCGAAATATCGGGCCTGAAAATTCTTGAAATCATTTTTCATGTTCTCGGGCAAGAGCTCGTTGATGCGCCCGTAGAAATCACCGGACTCCGAGGGAAGGGCGAGCACCGCGGCGGGCGAGACGAGAACCAGCGACTCGACCCTTTCGGGAAATTCGGCCGCGTATAATACGGCGAGAAAGGCCCCGAAGGAATGGCCCATCAGGGCAAGCCTGTCCACGTTCAGTATTCTTCGAATTCTTTCGATGTCCGCGACCTGCGCTCCCAGGCCAAGAGTGTGTTCCAGGGTTTTCATGTTTTCGAAATAGTTTGAGCCGGAGAATCGGTCAAAGGGCTTCGTCGACCTGCCGCAGCCTCTCTGGTCGTAATAGTGGAAGCGATACTTCACGTCGCTCAAGGCCGAGAGGGGCTTGTCCATGGGGAACCCGGGGCCGCCGTGAACAACCAGGACGTTTTTCCCGTTCCCTGAAGAAAAATGATAGAGCTTAATATCCTTTTCTACAAGCCAGTAATCGGCTTCACCGGTCTGCTGCGGTGGATCCAGGGGTGCGCGTAGGTTCTTGCCATTTTTCACCATGCCAGGTTCGTACATGGGTTTGCCCATGGCGTACCAGAGGTATCCCAGCACGATGATTGCCGCTGCCAGCACTATTCCGGCTATGATCAGAATCTTTTTAAGCATTATGGCCTCCTTGGTGCGGGTGATTGCAGAATAGCGCACGGTGTCAGTTTATATGGGTACCCTTTATGTTGTACCATCTGCTATCCGTTGATTCAGCATGGATTGAAACTAAGAAAATATTTCATTCACGCCTACGGATAGTACCTCGCTATTATGTTTCCGCCACCAATGATAATTTTCCCGTCATTCTGAACTGCGATCTTGCAGGTAACGTTTCCCACGACCTCTCCCTGCTTTTTCCCGCTGACGCCAAATGAACCGTCAATAGCGCCATCGGCTTCATAGCGGACAATGGTCTGGTTATAGTTAGTGCCGTAATATCCGGAACCTCCTACCAGTATTTTTCCATCTGCCTGTACGATCAATCCGTATGGTATATCATTTCCCGCGTTTGTGCCTGTTACGATAGGTGTAACTACATAGCCGGAAGTACCAAACGAGGTATCCGTTGCTCCGCCGGAAGTAAAGCGTATCGTTCTGAAATCCAGAGTCCAGTCCCCCGTGCCCCCGCTAATCGGGTCCCAGCCTTAATCGTATCCCGTGGCCGCAATTTTTCCATCGGATTGCAGGGCGATCGATTGAATACCAAGCTTGTTACCCGGCGATGGTCCATGAGCGATTTCATCCGCTGGATTGGAGTGTGTCCATTCAATGCTTTTTCCGCCGGTTCCGAATCCGGTATCCAGGGTACCGTTGCTGTTGAATCGCGCAATAGCCCATACTTCATTCGTGACTGTTGCGTATCCTGCAACCATTATCTTTCCATCCGTCTGGAGGGCAATGGTATTAATCTGTTCACCGGCACCTGCATCCCCCATATGCTGGGTGAGCATTCCGTCGCCATCAAAGGATGTATCCAATGATCCGTCGGTGTTGTAACGGGCCAGGGCAAAGTCCTTGTCTTCGCTTGTTCCCGCGGCTATGATTTTACCGTCGGCCTGGACCGCGACGGAATATGCCGCGCAGGAAGTGCCGATTGACGTCGTTACAATGCCGTCACCGCTGAAGCTTGTATCAAGTGAACCATTCGAGTTGAACCTCATGACGAGGAATTTTCTGCCGGAATTATCGCACTCTCCCGCCACCACAATCTTTCCGTCGGTTTGAATCCCGACGGCATAACCGATAGATGAAGTTCCGTATACCTGGTAGACATAGCCGTCGGTACTGAAGCTTGTATCCAGCGACCCGTTGGTATTCAGGCGCGCCTCGGCAAGATTTGTGCTTGAGATTAAGTAATTTCCCGCCGCAACGATTTTTCCGTCGGATTGAACGGCTACGGATCTAATATTATCTAAACTAACCGTCTGTTTTCCATCCGCATCAAAAGAAGTGTCGATGGTTCCCGAATTGGTATTCGTGGGCGTGAGAGGCAGGGAACTCCCCGTGGACGTGTTCAGGCGGTACCAGCGTCCTTACAAAGCTCTTCGCGCTAAATACTCTACCCCCGGCAGAGCGAATAAAATCCGTGAATACGGGCAACGCGCGAATTTTCCGTGCCGTTGGACAAGACGAATCCGGTCACCGATAGCATAGTAAATAATGCTGGTAAAAAGTCAAAAAAAATCAATTATGTATAAAAACAATTATTGTTCGCTTTCCGCGATTCATAGGCCGGATATGCCGGCTGCAAATCGAACATCTCCGCCATGCGCACAAAAGTGAAGCCGGGTTGAATGACCCGGCTTCAGAATTTAAAGGTCTTGCTTTCCCAGTCTCAGTTATACTCAAGCTCCGCCTTGAGCTCTCTCTTGAGGATCTTGCCCGAGGGATTCTTGGGAAGCCTGTCGACGATAAAAATCTTCTTGGGGCACTTGAAGCCCGCGAGCCTCTCCTTCGCGAATCCCTTTATATCCTGTTCGGAGAACTTCGCTCCCTTCTTGGGAACCACCACCGCGGCGACGATCTCGATCCACTTGGGATCGGGAAGCCCTATGACCGCGACCTCCTCGACGTCGGGAAACTGGTAGAGCACCTCCTCAACCTCGCGCGAGGCGACATTCTCGCCGCCGGTCTTTATCATGTCCTTCTTGCGGTCAACCACGTAGAGGTATCCGTCCTCGTCGAATTTTCCCAGGTCCCCGCTGTGAAACCAGCCGTGCGCGAAGGCCTCCGCGGTTTTGTCCGGATCGTTCAGGTACCCGGTCATCACGTGGCCCGAGCGGTGGACGATCTCGCCCACCTCGCCGGCGGGAAGAAAGTTCCCGTCGTCGTCCATGAGCCTCGTTTCCACGTTGAGTACGGGCCTGCCCGCGGAGCCTGCCTTGCGCACCTGGTCCTCGGG
>CALMJO010000254.1 GCA_937864375.1 uncultured Spirochaetota bacterium | reverse complement strand
AATTTCGCCATGACGTTGAGCACCCCGGAGGTGAGCGCCTTCTGCGCGAGGCTCCCGCTCTTGAGCCACTTGTTGAACTTCACGTTGAGCTCTTTCATCTTTGCGGGATCGTGCGCCTCGACCTTCGCCTTCCCGGAGAGCGCCACGGCCTTCAGGTTCTTGGAGCCCATGACCGCACCGAGCCCCGAGCGCGCCGCGTAGCGCCCGCGGTCGTTCGAGATGCCGGTGATGAGGGATTTCTTCTCCGCAGCGGGGCCGATGACGGCGATGCGCACCGCCTGGTCTCCCAGCTCCCCGGCGAGCTTTTTCTCCGCCTCGACCGCGTCCAGCCCCCAGAGGTGCTTCGCGCTCTTGAGCTTCGCCTTGCCGTCGGCGATGTGGAGGTAGACCGGGCTCTTCGCGATGCCGCGGAAGAGGATGCCGTCATAGCCGCAGCGCTTGATGGCCGGGGCGAAGGTGCCGCCGCAGTTGGCGTCGCCCCACCCGCCGGTGAGCGGGGACTTTGCCGCCACCATCCAGCGCCCGCTGAACCAGGCGCCCGTGCCGGTGAGCATGCCCGACATGAAGGCGAGGATGTTGTCTGGGCCCAGCGGGTCGGCCCCGCGGGGTATGCGCCGGTACAGGAGCCAGGCGGCGAGCCCCATGCCAGAGGTCACCTGCCGGTAGATCTCGTCCGGTATGTTCTCCTCGGCGATGGTTCCCTTGCTCAGATCGACGTTGAGTATTTTGCCCATGTAAGCCTTTGCCATAGAATCCTCCATGCGGGTACGTTATGTGTTTGTGCGCGCCACGGGCGCGGCAGGCAATGACAGGAATAATGAATCATTAATGGCGGAAAAAGTAAAACAATTTTACGCGCATCGGCGAAGCCCTTGCGGGCCGAGAGCGGCTCAGTGTCGCAGGTTCGCCGCCAGGAAGCTGGCCACCCGTAGGATCGCATCCGCCGCCTCGGGGAACAGGCGCCCCATGTTCACGAAGCCGTGCACCATGGTGGGGTATTCGGCGCGCTCGCACGCGACGCCCGCTGCTTCCAGGCGCCTGGCGTATTCACGTCCCTCGTCACGGAGCACGTCGAATCCCGCCGTGACGACCAGCGCCGGGGGCAGCCCGTTGAGACTCGGAGCGAGGAGCGGCGAGGCGTAGGGATTTTTCCTCGCGGCGGCGTCGGGAATGTAGCAGCCGACGAAGAAGTCAACATCCTCCCTGGACAATGCGTATCCGTCTGAGAAAAGCCTGAAGGATTCTGTGTCGAAGGCCCACAGGTTCACGGCCGGGTAGACGAGCGCCTGGCTATAGACGCGAGGTCCCTTCCTGTCGCGCGCCGCCAGGGCCGTCGCGGCGGCGAGGTTGGCGCCCGCGCTCGTTCCCGCGACGCCTATGCGCGCGGGATTTCCCCCTATCTCCGCGCCGTGCGCTGCGGCCCATTCCAGCGCCGCGTAGCAGTCGTCGAGGGCCGCGGGGAAGGGATGCTCGGGCGCCAGCCGGTAATCGACCGAGACCACGACGGCGCGCGCGGCGGCGGCGATCGTGGAACACGCCGCCTGGCCCGAATCGAGGCTTCCAATGACCCAGCCGCCCCCGTGGAAGAAAAGCACCAGGGGGAAGGGACCGTCGCCCTGCGGGGTGTACACGCGCAGCGCGAGCTTCCCCCCGGGGCCGGGAATCGACTTTTCGCGGATCGAGGCGCCTGGATCGGGGGCGCCCTGCAGGCTCTTCGTGCGGGCGGACTCGTCGGCGCGCATCCGGGCGGGGGTGCGCGGCGTCTGCTTCGTTAGAGCGCCCCGGAATTTAAGGATGATCGCGGCCTTGAAATCGAGCTTCCCGTGGGAGGTGCTCTGCCACACGATTCCAAGTACGAACAGGGTCGCGAGGCACAGGACAAGGATGATCGCCAGACCTGCAAGGATGCGTTTCACCATGCGTTCCTCCTTAAATGCGTTCCATATTCATGTGACTTGCTGCTTTTCCAATAATGTCATTTCGAACCCGGCATTTTCGGGTGAGAAATCTTAGCCTCGTACACGCTTTAAGATTTCTCCCTGCGGTCGAAATGACAATATTAGACCCGCTCCACTCAAGGTGAACCCCGTTTCACAACAACTCTATACATGCGTCGCGCGCCTCCATGCAATCGAATGCGGCACGGGACATTGGGGACGAGTTTACCGGCTCACGGGCGTCGATGCAATTGAAATTTTCGGCGCCCCTCTTCCCGGGGACGCGCTGTGCCCGGAAATAAATTTCCGGAAAGGGATGCGGGAAGGCTGGCCGCTAGGCTATGCGGTCCTCCAGTTCAAGGAGCCTCTCGGCGATGTGTCCCGCGTCGGGGATGCCGCCGGCCTGGACCGCGTAGGTGAGAAAGGAGACGAGCACCGGTACGATCGAGCGCACCCCGGCGCCCGCGTCCCGCGCCTTGCCGGGAATTATCTCCGTGCAGCACTCCGCGGCGCGCCGGACGCTCCACTCGGCTGGCGAGAGCAGGAAGTACTCGTACATGGCCTCGCCAAAGAGCGTCACGATCGCCCGGGCGTGCGCGCGGTGCTCGTCCTCGAGGACCGCGAGGAAGGGGCCCGCGGCGTATTCGGCGTACATCTCCGATACCGTCTCGCGCGCGGCGTCAAAGACCTCGTCGGAGTACTCGGCCGCGTCCTCGTCGTCGGCCCCCCATTCGTCGTCGTGGAGCACGAGCGCGTCCACCACGGTTTTCAAATGCATGACGATCACGGGAAGCATCTCCTCGCGCACCTTGCCCTCGTAGTTTTCGGGACGGTCGGTTACGAGGTTCACGATGAAGGTCATGAGGAGCGGCTGCTCGTTGAATTCGGAAAGGATCCCGGCGAGCGAGCCCCCGGATTCGTCGGGCTCGTCGGCGTCCCGCTGCTCGTCCTCGATGAGGTCGATGTTGCGCTGGAGCCTGCGGTCGAGGTAGTCGGCCCCGACCGGGCGGCCGCACCCCAGGCTCTTCTTTATCACGAACCAGGCGATTGCGCTCACGTTGCTCAGCATCGTGCGCTCGTCGGGGTTCAGCTCATCGCCCTCGGCCTCGCGGAGGTACTCGAAGATGCCGGGCTGCTCGCGCTTCACGAGCTTCAGGAGGTCCGTGAAGGGATTTTCTCCCGCGCCCTGGAGAGTGCCGAGTATGGAGTCGATGTCCTGTTCCGTGATTAGGTTCATGAGTGCCGCCGATGATAATAATATACAATGCCCGGGGAGAATCGTCCCGCGGAATCCCGTCGAAGGATCACTATCCCCGGGTCTCGCTTCGAACAGACGGCACTATGCCGCGCCTGCAGGCTGTTTGTCAAGCACGCCGGCGGGAGGAGAGGATAAGACGTCGGGGGGCCGAATCGCTTACGGCGGACCAGGTTGACTTTTCATTCGAAGTGCGCGACGCGGTTGCGGCCGAGCTCTTTTGCCCTGTAAAGGGAGGAGTCGGCCTTTTCCTTGAAATGCGCGAAATCGGAGACCGTCTCCGGGTAGGCGCTTATGCCGATGCTCGTCGTGACCGGGATGCCGCTGTCCGCGAGGTGCTTCGAGAAATCGCTCCCCTGGACGCTTGAGCGGATGCGTTCGGCGATGTCGTGCGCCTTCGCGAGGTCCGCCTCCGGCAGGAGCACCGAGAACTCGTCGCCGCCGTAGCGCGCGATGATGCCGTAGTCGCTGATGACGTTTTTTATGATCGAGGCCACCTCCACGATGAGCCTGTTCCCCGTCTCGTGGTCCAGGCGCTCGTTTACCGCGCGGAAGTTGTCGATGTCGATCATGAGCAGCGAAAGCGGCTTTTTATTGGAAAGCGAGATGCTGAAGAAGTTCTCCATGGCGTCGTCCAGGAACGCGCGGTTGTAGACGCCGGTGAGCTCGTCGGTGATCACGCGGCGGCTGGCGTTTTCGCCCCACTGCACGACGTCGGCGAGGAAGGCGCTGGTCGAGCGGAGGTTCCTGATGGTGATCATCAGCAGGTTCGAGATGAGCCTGTTGCCCGCGGCGTAATGCACCTCTATGAACCCGCGGAGGTCCGGCTCGTGGGCGACCAGGAGCACGCTCTTCCGGGCCGCGCGGTAGCCGTTGAGGGCGGGCCTCTTCGCGAAGAGCGATATCTCCCCGAAGAAGTCCCCGGGACCGTACTCGTTCTTCTTCCTGTTCATGTTTCCGGGAAGCGTGATGGTGCTCTCGATCATCCCCTGGGCGACGACGTAAAATTCGACCGCGGTGTCGTCGCGCACCAGGATGTCCTCGTCCTTCTCGCAGGTCCGGGTGGTAAAGATCTCCGCGAGGCGGCCGAGGTCGTCGTCGGAAAGCCCGGCGAAGACCGGAAAATTTTTCATGAGCTCCTTCATACGGAAATCCTGTTCCCTCCCGCGCCCCGCGCGGCGAGCATCTTGCGGTGGGCGGCCTGGACGAGGGACGCGCTGGAATCGGCGTCCTCCGGGTAGAGCGCGATGCCGATGCTCACCTGTATCCGCACCCGGGCCTCTCCCGTTATGCGCGAGATGTCCATGGTCTTGAACGCCCCGCTGATCTCCCTGGCCTTGTTCACCGCGCCGTCCTTCCCGGTGCCGGTGAGTATCGCCGCGTATTCGTCGCCCCGGTAGCGCACGCCGATGTCGTTCTCCCTGAGCTCGGATTGCAGGAAAATCGCCATGAGGTTGAGCACCTGGTCGCCCGCCTCGTGGCCGAACCGGTCGTTGATGTCCTTGAAGTTGTCGGGCTTGATCATGAGCAGGGCGGCGCGCTTGCCGAAGTCGGGGAGCAGGTTGACGAAGTCCTCCTTGAGGTAGACCTGGTTGTACAATCCCGTCATCTTGTCGCACAGGAGCTGTTTGTGGAGGTCCTGCAGCCAGCGGGTCTTTTCGACCAGGAGCCTGTTCACGTTCCAGATACGTTCGGCGATGATGCCGAGAAGGCGGTAGAGGATGCTCGCCGCAAGGTAGGGGTGCTCCCTGAGAATGGCCGTGGGTGAATGCGCCTCGCCCGGAAAGAGGAGCAGCACGGAGTCGTCGTCGGCGAGCGCGGTGGCGCTGCGGGGCGTCCTTCCCAGGAAGTCGAATTCTCCGAACGACTCGTGCGCAGTGATGTGGGCGATCACGACGTCGTCCTCCTCGTGCGCGACGCTTATGATGCCCACACGCCCGCCGGCGACCACGTAGAGCGAGTCCGCGACCGCTCCCTGCGTGAAGATGACCTGTCCCTTGCGGAAGGTGACGAGCTCGCAGTAGCGGGCGATGGTGTCGAGCTCGTACTCGCGCAGGGGCGCGAAGATGTCCACCATGCGCAGGAGTTCGACCATCTGTTCGTGAAGTGCCATGCGGTATTTATCGTTTCATTCCGGGATTGGATCACGCACTGCGCACGGGAACATACACTGCACCGGTGCGGGTTTTTGTCAATGAAGTATCGCGGGGGAAGGCGCCTGGGGTGAGGAAGCTGATCGGTCCCCCTTCGCGCTATTCGCCTTCCCGCCACCCGCGCACCAGACCGCGCTGTTCGCTTGTTTCCGGGGAGGGCAGGCGGCTCGACGGGTCTCCGGCGCGGAGGATGCGGATTCGTTCGAGGGCCAGGTCCCCCTCGGCGATGCCGTGGCGCGCCAGGTAGCAGCCGACGACCGTACCCGTGCGGCCGCGTCCCCCCCAGCAGTGAAGGAAAACGGGCTTGTTCTTCGCGAGCGCGGTGTCGATGCGCGTGAGTATGCGCTTCATGACCTTTTCATTGGGAATTCCCATGTCGCGGATCGGGATGCGAACGATGTCGATCTTGATATCGCGCGCCTGTGCGAGCGATTCAAGCTCAGGTTCGTAGGGAAGGAATGAATGTCCCTGGAGGTCGGTCTCGCCCTTCTCCATGAGGTTGATGACTACTCGAATTCCCGCGTCGATCAGGGATGTGAGCTTTCTTGTCGTTTCACGCGGGTCCTTGTCGCCTGGGTAGCAGCCTGCGAGAAGCTTTCCGGATTCGACCCAGTACGTGCGCGTGAAGGGAACGGTGTGTATGGGGGTTTTCATGGACCTGATAACCTTTTTCCAGTTGGATTAATCCTCAAAAGGAGCTCTGCAGCGCTTGGGGCAGGTTGCCCGGCGCACGCGCCGCCCGAACCTGCCCGGATGGGCGCAGTATGACAGATAACAGTAAATAATGCAATATCAATTTTTAATTCCGGGCTTTCCGCCCGGGCGGGCGGTTGACGCTGGTATAACGGAGGATCGTTGCCGGCGGGTAGGTGTGCATCCTCTTTCTTGGGATGCCCCAGCAGAAAATCCACGCGCGCAGCCCGTCGATTGTCTGCTGTCTGAATAAATAATCATTAACGCCTAAATAGTTAAGTATTCCTTCCATCTCCCCTTGCACAATTTCCGATAGATATCGCTTCGTCGCGATTGCAACCAGGCGGGACATGGATAGCTTGCAAAGCTTGCGCAGATCATTGAAAAACTCATTTTCATCCTCATAATACTCGATGCAGAAGCAATGCCATTCGCTCTTGGGGCGCCTTTCCTGGTATTTTACCAGCGTGAACCCTCCCTGGAAGCGGTCAACGTCGCGCATCATCCTCCTGAGGAGCATGACCACGACCTCCCGCATGGGCCTGTCGAGCTGTTCAGCCGCCCGGGTGATGCCGGTGAGCGTCCGGGTGCTCATGTTGAGCGATGTTTTCAACTTCGGTGTCCGGGCCATGAAGGTCTCCTTTATGAAAATACCATCTGGATTATCTACGAATTCGTCGCCAAAAATCGGGAATATTTTTCAGCAAAGATTCACATCCGGAATAACGCGGCATCATCGAAGCCGAGCATTCCGATTCGCCGAGGTAGATTCGATAATCCGGCTTGAAAAAAAACTTGGGCACCCATAGCATGCTTTGGGAGAGGCCCGGTCGGAACCCATGTATATAACTATAGACAACCTGGTCGTCCTGTTCTGTGCGGGGCTCACCCTCCTCATGATCGCATCGCAGTTTCTCGCGCCCCGGAGGCGCAGGGAGAACCTTCTGTTCTCGTCGGTATTGTCCTGCATCCTCGTCATCCAGCTGCAGTACGTGCTCGCCGGGACGGGGTGGGCCTATGACGTTCCCTCGCTCTTCTCGGTCCATCATGCGGTATGGTATCTCCTGGGTCCGCTCACCTGGCTCCACTATCGGAACGTGATCCGCGCGGGCAATTCACGCAACCGGAGGGCGCTCCTCGTGCTCCTCCCCGCGCTTGCGGTGCTCGCGTTCGAGCTTTATTCGGTTGTCGCGGCGACGCCCGATCCCGCGCGCGACTTCGTGCGGCTGGGCGTGGAACCGGCATGGGGGTTGAGGCGCGCGCTCAAGATCGGCGGGCTCGTCATGCTCCTGGGCTTCTTCGCGGAGTTTTTCGTGTTCGTGTTTCGCACATGGGCGATCCGCGAGATGCCGCTTGTCGCCCGCTGGGTCCTCGTGACCTACATAGTGCCCGTCGTATCGATCCTCCTGATCCTCCTGGCATACGTCCTGGGCGACGCCTCCCTTGAAAAGGCCGGGTTCGTGCTTTTCGCGCTCCAGATGGCGGGCTGGTACCTTATAGGCTACAGGCTCCCGGAGGTGCTGCTCCTGTTCAGGCGCGAGCTCAAGCGGAAGTACGCCCGTTCGCTCATCGCGAGGCTGGACGCCGAATCGCTTCTCGCGCGGCTTCGGAGCATCATGGAAGAGGAGCGCATTTACCTGGACGAGGGCCTCACGCTCGCTAACCTCGCCGGGAGGCTGGGGGTGACGGTCCACCAGCTCTCCGAGCTCCTGAACGCGCGGCTGGGAACGGGCTTCAAGGGGTACGTCAACGCATTCAGGGTGGACGAGGCCCGGCGCCTGCTCGAACATGACGGCGGGCTCACGGCGCTGGCCGTGGGCATGTCGGTGGGATTCAATTCCAAGTCGGCCTACTACTCCGCCTTCTCGGCGGCAACGGGAATGACGCCCCAGGAATACCGGAGGCGGCAGGAAGCGGGAGAGGGCCGCGAAAAAAAGTAGTCCCGGTTTATATACCCGGTCGACAGGGAGCTTTCAATAGAGGATAGTAGGGCGCAGATGCGGCGGCCTCATGCCGCGAAACCCGGCTCACGAGAGGTAAACCCATGTCACGCCGTCCCTCATGGTGGCTCCACGCCCTCGCGGTAATCTGGCCAGTCACCTGGCTCTCGGCCCGCGCGACGAGGCTTCCAGTAGTAGGAAGGCTCATCGCCGCGGCAGCGCTCCCGTTTTTTTCCAAAAAGAACCTCAACGTAAGCTACATCCCCATCAACCGGGAGGTGCAGGGAGCCGGCTCGAGCTTTCTTCCGCGGCAGATCGTCGAGGAGATCCTCAGGCGCGCGTCGCACCGCGTCATCATCAACCGCTGCACGTGCAGGGACGACCGGAAGTGCAGACAGCACCCGGTCACCTGCGGATGCACCCTCGTGGGCGACGGCGCCGCGGAGATCGACCCGCGCATCGCGCGGCACGTGTCCGCGGAGGAGGCGATCCAGCACCTCGACCGCACCCTCGCCGACGGGCTCATCCCCATGGTGGGCCGCGTGAAGCTCGACAACCTCATCTGGGGCGTGAGGGACCGGGGGAGGCTCCTCACCATCTGCCACTGCTGCCGCTGCTGCTGCACCATACTGAACTCCGGGAAGTACCTGCCGGATCAGGCCGCGGCCTCAATAAAGCGGCTAGCCGGTTTCACCATGCGGGTGGATGCCGCGCGCTGCGCGGCCTGCGGCACCTGCGCCGCCGGGTGCTTCATGGGCGCGATCACGGTGGACGGGCACGCGCGCATCGACGGGGAGAAATGCAAGGGCTGCGGGCAATGCGCGACGGCATGCCCGCACGGCGCCATCACGCCGCATGTCGCCAGCGTCGAGGCGGCGATAGCCGAGATACATGGCCGCATAAACGCGAACGTCAACTACACATAACGTGGCTGCGCGGTTCACCGCGCGGCGAAAGGGAGGCGGGATGAACATCCTGAAATACGGGCCCACGAAGTCGATGGTGCGCACCTCGGTGCGGATCTTCTGGCCGCTCATGATCGCGGGAAAGAGGCTTTCGAACGCGCCCCTCCTCAAGTGGCTCATCTATCCGTTCTTCGCGCGGCCCTTCAACGAGCTCACCTCGGTCCCCATCAACGTGAAGCTCGACACGCCAAAAAGCGCCGCGCTCCCGCGCAGGATCCTCCATCGGCTCCTCGCCGACGTGGACGAGAAGTTCATCCTGGGCGAGTGCATCTGCCGCGCGCACGACCGCGTGAACGCGCCGCCGCGCGACCTGGGATGCATGGTTCTGGGTCCCGCCTCCGCGCGGATGCACCCGAGCCACGGGCGCTTCGTGGACACGGCCGGGGCGATCGCGCACGTGGACCGCGCGGCGCGCGAGGGGCTGGTCGCCAACGTCGCCCACGTGTGGATCGACCCCGTCGCGTTCTGGACGCGCTTTCGCGACCTCATGTTCATCTGCTTCTGCGACGACGCAAGCTGCCTCTACCGCACCCACATGAAGCACCGCGGCCCGTCCCTGGAGCGCGCGTACAGGAGGCTTCCCGGCATAACGCTCGCGGTGGACGCGAAGAAGTGCACCGGCTGCGGGACGTGCGCGAACGCGTGCTTCCTCGCCGCGATCGAGGTGCGCGACGAAAAGGCGACGTTCTCCGAATCATGCGCCGGCTGCGGTCGCTGCGCCGAGGTGTGCCCGGAGGGCGCGGTCGCCATGACAATTGAAAACGAGGAGATGCTCTATCAACAGCTCCTGGCGCGCGTGCGCGAGATGTCGGACCTGCCCCTAAAAGGCATGGGGGCGCAGGGCGCCGAGCGGCGGGGAGGCGTTCAATGAGCCGCGAGGAAAAAGATTTCCTGGCCTTTCACCTGGTATTCGCCCTTCTCTGCGTCGCGGTGCTCGCGGCGCCCCTTGCCGTACAGGCCGGGCCGCGCATGGCCGCGCTCACCGCGCTCTACCTCGTCGCGTTTCCCTTCACCGCGATCAGGCGGGGTCATCGCTGGTGGGTGGACCTCTGGGCCTTCGCCTTCGTCACGAGCGCCTTCCAGGTTTTTCCCGACTGGTTTTTGTCCGCGGAGCTCGGCATCCTCGTCTTCCCGCCCGACGGCTTCCCGAAGATCGGTACCGTATCCGGCTACATGGCGGGACTGTGGTCCATTCCCCTGGTGTGCGTCATCTTCGCCGGGAGGCGCGCGGCGGAGCGCGTTTCCACGCGCGCGGGATACGTGGCGGCGGCGATCGCGTCGCTCCTGGTGTTCGGCATGTCCGAGGAGACCGTGTGGATGATCCCCTCGTGGTACGCGACGGGAGTGCGCACGTTAGGCCACACGGCGCTCTATGTGATCGTCCCCGAAATACTGCTTGGCCTTTCCGCGTACTGGATGTATGATCGCGTTCGGGGGAAGGGCCTCCGGGTAAAGCTGCCCGCCGCGTTCTGCGTCATGGCGTTCTACCTGGGAAACCTGGCCCTCTTCTTCTTCCTCGTCGAGAGAATTCTGCGTTAGACGCAAGGAGCGGCCGGTGATGCGAAAGTCCAGGGTGGCGCTCGTCCGCTGCGAAAGCTACGACTATCCGGAGGTGCGCCGAGCCGTGGAGCGCGGCCTCGCGCTTCTGGGCGGGATTGGCCGCTTCATGAAGAAGGGGCAGCGGGTGCTCCTCAAGCCCAACCTCCTGGTGGGGGATGCCCCGGAAAAGGCGGTGAACACTCATCACGCCGTCTTCCGGGCCGTGGCGGAGATCGCCGGAGCGACCGGCGCGCTCCTGAGCTACGGCGATTCGCCGGCGGTGGGAAGCACCATTGGCGCCGCGCGCAAGTGCGGGATCCTCGCCGTCGCCAAGGAGCTGGGCGTGTCCGCTGTCGACTTTGACACCGCGGTAGAGGTGTTCCACGAGAAGGGCGTCCAAAATAAAAAGTTCCTGGTCGCGAAGGCGGTCCTGGACAGCGACGTCGTCGTGAGCATTCCCAAGCTCAAGACCCACGGCTTTGAAAAATTTTCGGGCTGCGTGAAGAACCAGTTCGGCTGCGTACCGGGCGTGCGCAAGGGCGAGTACCACATCAAGCTGCCCGACGCCAACCATTTCGCGCAGATGCTCGTGGACCTGAACGGCTTCGTGAACCCGGCTTTCTACGTCATGGACGGGATCGTCGCGATGGAAGGAAACGGTCCGCGCGGGGGCAAGCCCAGGAAGATGAACGTGCTGCTCTTCTCCGAGGACCCGATCGCCCTGGACGCGACCGTTTGCCGCATGATCGGTGTGAACCCGGAATACGTCCCCACGGTAAAATACGGCTACGCGGCGGGAATGGGCACCTGGATAAAGGACGAGATCGAGCTCGCGGGAGACGCATTCGAGGGCTTCCTGTGCCCCGATTTCAACATCGACCGCGCGCCGCTGAAGCCCTTCCGCGCCCGGGGACTCATGCGATTCCTGGGCAACCGACTCGTGCCCAAACCGTACATCATCCCGGAAAAATGCGTCGCCTGCGGCGTGTGCGTGCAGGTGTGCCCCGCGGTCCCCAAGTCCGTCGACTGGTTCGGCGGCGACAAAAAGAGGCCGCCCGCGCACAATTACAAAACCTGCATCCGGTGCTACTGCTGCCAGGAGCTCTGTCCCGCGGGCGCGATCGAGCTTAAGTTCCCCCTCATCCGGCGGGCTCTTGGCGGGAAGAGGCGGTGACCGGGCGGGGCGCGAATATACCGTTATGCAGAATATATAGATCTGGACGAGGAGGTCATTCATGCTGATCGGTGAGCTGCTTGCACGGCACGCGCGGGAAAATCCGGGCGCCGACGCGATCGTGTTCAAGGACACGAGGGTAAGCTACGGGGAGTACCATCGTGCGTCGGATCGCGTCGCGGCGGGACTTCTCGACGCGGGAGTCGGGCGCGGTGACCGGGTGGGAATCTACTGCTCCTCCAGGCCCGAGTTCCTCTTCATCTACATGGCCGCCGCGAAGATCGGGGCCGTCGCAGTGCCGGTGAGCTGGCGCTTCACGCCGCCGGAGATCAGGTTCGTCGTCAACGACGCCGGGATAAAGATCCTCTTCACCATGCCGGGGTTTTCGGGAATTGATTTTCTTGCGAACTTAGCGGCGGTACGGGATGAGCTTCCCTCGCTGCAGACGGTCGTCGTCCTTGACGGCGCTGCGGCGGAGGGGGGCTTGATTCCCTGGGAAGAATTCATCGGCGAACCAGACCCGTTCCCCGAGGACGCGGGGCGCGCAGTGACGGCCGATGACACGGTGATCCTCCTCTACACCTCGGGGACGACGGGCGTGCCCAAGGCAGCGATGCTCAGCCACGCGAACCTGCTCTCGTACGCGCAGGGGATGCTGCGCTCCTCGGGCGCGCGGCAGGGCGACTCGGTGCTGTTGAACGTCCCGCTCAACCACGTGGGCGGCGCGGTGATGGCCGTGATGAGCTGCCTCTCCCTGGGAAACAAGCTCGTACTCATGGACGCCTTCGTTCCCGACGAGACGCTTGCCGTGATCGAGCGCGAACGGGTCGCGGTCATCGGCCAGGTGCCCGCGCAGTACGCGCTGGAGCTCATGAGCCCATCAATCGACCGCTACGACCTCTCGTCGGTGAGGATCGCGATCGTCTCCGGCCAGTCATGCCCGTCCGATCTCATCGCGCGCATCAGGGAGCGCATGCACGTGCTGCCGCGCAACGCCTACGGGCTCACCGAGGTGAGCGGCGCGATCACCTTCACCCTTCCCGAACATGGAGAGGAAAAGCTCCGCACGAGCGTGGGGCTCCCCATGGACGAGGTTGAGCTCGCGATCATGGACCCGGGCGGGAATATCCTTCCGCGGGGGCAGCGTGGCGAGATTGCGGTGAAGGGCGCGCCCGTCATGAAGGGATACTGGAACCGTCCCGACGAGGATGCGCGCGCCTTCGATGCGCGGGGCTTTTTCCACACAGGGGACATGGG
>CALMJO010000253.1 GCA_937864375.1 uncultured Spirochaetota bacterium | reverse complement strand
ATCCTGATATAATTATCGCTCACGGCGGTAAAACCCTCCCGGCTCCTGTCCCTCTCGATGACGCACGAGAGCGTGCGCGCGAGAAAGCGGGCGCGATATGACCGGGAGGAGTCCATTCCCGCCTCTTTCAGGCGGTTTGAACGCGCGAGCATCGTTCGCTCGTCGATTTTTCCCTCCGAAAGGGCTGCGGGCGTTCCGGTACGCGGCGAAAAGCTGAATTGATGCACATAGGCGAAGCCTGCCTGACCGACGAGATCAAGCGTTTCCCGGAAATCAGCGTCCGATTCTCCCGGGAAGCCGACGATGATGTCGGTGCCGATGGCAATTTCCGGGTCTTTCTTCCTTATAGAGTCTATAATTCCAAGGTACCGGTGCACGTCATAGGGTCTGTTCATGCGCCGGAGAACGCGATCGGAGCCCGACTGGAGCGGCAGGTGGATATGGCGGCACACCCTGCCCTGCCCGATCAGGCTTACGAGCCTCTCGCTTACGTGGTTGGGCTCGATGGAGGTGACCCGGATGCGGAAATTCCCCTCCAGCGCGCAGAGCGCCTCAAGGAGGTCGGGCAGGTCCCTTCCCCCGTGGAAATAGCGTCCTATGGTGATGCCGGTGAGCACTATCTCGGGACAGCCGTGGTCGATCAGTCTCCTGGCATGATCGAGAACCTCGGCGAAGCTCCTGCTCACGGGCTCCCCGCGCACGCTCGGAACGATGCAGTAGGAGCATGTGCCGTCGCAGCCGTCCTGTATTTTCAGAAATGCCCTGGTATGGCGAAAGGGCAGAGGATCGTCGTCGCCCACCAGCGCGCGGACTGACGGTTCGCTTTCCAGGACCGGCCCCGTAATTCCCGACTCGGCCATGGCGCGGCGCACCTGGGCGCGGTCCGTGCCGGGCGCGATGGAGCCCACCTGGGGCATTTTACTGAGCGTGGCGGCATCGCGACGGGCCAGGCAGCCGGTCACGAGCGCCGTGCCGGTCCGGGCAAAACGCGCCCCCTGGCGGATGTAATTGCGGCATTTCTTGTCGCTGCGATCGGTCACGGTGCAGGTATTCACGATCACGAGGTCGGCGGGCTCCCCGAAGGGAACGGCGCTCCAGCCCTCGAGCTGGAGGTCATGGGCGATCCTTGAGGATTCGTACTGGTTCAGCTTGCAGCCGAGCGTCTTGATGGAAAAGGTCTTTGTCATTGCCGCCGACGGGCTCAGGTTTTTCGGGCGCCATCTTTGCGGCCGATCTCTTCCTTTGTCAAGGTTTTAAACCCCTCGATAAGCTGGTGAAGCCCCTCGGCGCGGGAGGAGAGCTCCTCGGAAGAGGCGGCGATCTCCTCGGCCCCCGACGCGTTTTCGGCGGCGAATTCCTGTATCCTGCGCATCGCGTCCTTCATGGATTCGCTGTTGGAGCGCTGGAACTCCGAGACCTTGATTATGTTCCCGGCCTTTTCCTCGAGCCGGTTCATGACCTCGCGGATGCGGTTGTGGTTGTCCGCCTGCTGGTTGGAGAGCGAGGCGATCTCCCCGATAAGGCGGCTGTTGTCCTCTATGATGTTCATAATGGTGGCGATCGCCTCCCGGATCTTTTCCACCATGTCGCTCCCGGAGCCCACGTTATGCTCGATCTCGGTCGAAAGCGCCTGGATCTCCTTGACCTGCCGGCTGGTATTGTCCGCGAGCTTGCCTATCTCGTCCGCGACGACCGCGAAGCCCCGTCCCGCCTCCCCGGCCCGCGCGGCCTCGATCGAGGCGTTGAGCGAGAGAAGGTTGATCTTGTCGGAGATGTCGTTGATGATGTTGACCATGTCCGCGATTCGCTTCGAGGACTCCACGATGAGCCCCATCGCGTCCGCGGTGCTCTTGCCCATGCCCTCCCCGTCGCGGGAAATCGTGATGGAGCGGGCGCTCTGCTCCCTCACCACCTGCATGTTCCTGGCTATCTTCTTGGACATGTCCTCCAGGCTCGAGATCGACTCCGCCGCCCTGGAAACGTCCTCGACCTGCTCGTTGATGTACTCCGTGGTCTCCTTGAGGGAGTCCAGCACCAGGTTGAGCTCCACGGTGATGTCCCTGATGGAGCCCGCCTGGGAGGTGCTGCTGGAGCCCATCGACACCGAGGTGGAGGTGAGCTCCTCGCTGGAGGCGGCCAGGGAGGTTGCCGCGTTCTTGAGGTACTCAATGGTGCTGCTGGACTGCTCGATCATCAGGTTGAGGTTTCGCGAGATGACGCCCACCTCGTCCTCGCCCGTAAAGTCGACCCTCTGGGTGAAATCGCCCCTGGCCACCTCCTTGAGGATCTCCGATATGCGCACGATGGGCCTCAGGCTCTTCTTTATGAGGAGGTTGAGGGCGATGAAGATGAGCGCCGCCCCCAGCAGGATGACCCCTATGATAAAGGCGGTTTCGGTTAAAACCTGCCGGTTGACGTCCTTTGCGTAGTAGGCGAGCACGATCCCGCCCCAGAACTGGCCCTTGAGATTGATGGGCGCATAGGTGTTGATGTACACCTCGCCCGTATCGCGCCTGTAGTCTGTGGCGTTAATGCGGTCCGGGGTGATGTTCCTGCCCAGGTAGTCCCAGATCCTGTTGGTCCTTGAGCCCTCGACGTCCTTCTTGAGATCGCCCGTAAGCCTGAGGCTGTTCCTGGTATGGTGGAAGGGAACCAGGCCGTTCTTGTCCATTACCGCGGTGATGCCCACCTCCGGCACCTTGATGAACCCGTCCACGAGGCGGCGCATCCTGGCCGCCAGCTGCTCGTCGTCGCCGTACTCGGGCATGAAGCGCTGGAAGCTGTCCACGCTCCCGTCCTTGCGGGTCTCCCTGGACGAGAACATTTTTTCAAGGTAGTCCCTGCCGAGCCTTTTCCTGTCCTCCGGGCCCACCCAGAGTTTTACGCACTCGTCGACCGAAAGCTCCCGGTATTTGAAGCTCATGAATTCGCCCAGCTTGTGCCTTCCCGAGTCGATCTCGCTCTCCATCTGCTCCCTGGCCTGTTCGGCCGCGATCATCGCGAACTCCCCGGCCTTGGTGCGGTAAGCGTCCATTACGCGGGCGCGCGTCTTGAAGTAGGTAACGGCGGCCATGACCACGGTCACCCCGATGATGATCAGCATGAGCACCCAGGTTATCCTCGCCGAAAGGCTTTTCCGGATTACTTTCATTTGCATCCACCCACGGTTAAGGTCGCCGCGTCTCGCGCATCCGGGCGTCGACAGCGGCAAACTGAAATGCTACACCCCGGTAAGGGCGAACTCAAGTAAAATATGGCGTACCGGTCACGCGCCCCGTGGAGGGGCGCCGGCCCATGCGCGCGGAGCTGGCATATTTCTCCCGGCCAGGGCAGATTATGTCCCTTATTCTACGGACGCGGGGTACAGGCATCAAGCTGATCGGCCCCCCCTCTCCCCATTCATCCTTGTTATCCTTACGAACCCGGTATTCATGGAAGAAAAACCGACCGTCCGCCCGGTGAAAAAAATATTGACTTTTTTGCAAGTTCTGTTCTACTCCAGAAGGAATGAACGTGGAGCGCGCATATGGACGCTGCAGCCTTCTCCACGCAGGCGCCCGATGAGCTATAAAGAAAAGGTGGACAGGATCCGCGCGGAAATCGACGCGATCGCCCGGGCGTGCGGCAGGGACGGGCGGGACATCTCCATTATTGCGATTTCCAAGACCTTTTCTGCCGATACTGTACAAAAGGCCATAAATGAAGGCATCCGGGTATTCGGCGAAAACAGGATCCAGGAGGCAAAGGCCAAGATCCCGGGCCTTCATGGCGAGTTCTCCTTTCACCTGGTAGGCCATCTGCAGTCAAACAAGGCCCGGGACGCGGTGGGACTGTTCGACCTGATCCATTCGATCGACAAGCTGAGCACCGCAGTTGTGGTTGACACGGAAGCGGGCAGAATCAATAAGGTTCAGAAGATTCTTGTCCAGGTGAACACCTCGGGCGAGGAGAGCAAGAGCGGGACGGGGACCGGCGAGGCTCCGGGCCTGTGCCGGGGGATACTTGGTTTAAGGAACCTTGAGCTCCTGGGGCTCATGACCATAGGGCCCCTCACCGGCGACGAGGCGCGGGTTCGCGCCTCGTTCAGGGAGCTCGCCGGGCTCTTGAAAGCGATCAACGCAGGGCTGGGGACCACGATGCGGGAGCTGTCCATGGGCATGTCGTCGGATTACCGCATCGCAGTGGAAGAGGGGGCCACCATGGTGCGCATCGGGAGCGCCATCTTCGGCGCAAGGGATTGAACGGGAACATGCTGGATAATAAAACCATAGGCGTCATTGGAACGGGAAACATGGGGAGCGCCCTCATCGAGGGCCTGCTGCGGCACGACGTGAGCTGCCGCATCCTCTGCTACGATTCCGACGCCGCGAAGCTGGACTCCATGCAGAGGGAGCACGGGCTGTCGTGCGCGACGGACGCGACGGGGATCGCGCGCGGCGCCGACGTGATCATCATCGCGGTGAAACCGGACGCCGTAGCGCCCCTCCTGGCGGGGCTCCGCGACGCGCTCGCGGGAAAGGTCCTCGTTTCCATCGCCGCCGGCGTCACCATGGATGCGATCGAGAAGGTCTGCGCGCCCTCCCAGCAGGTCGTGCGGGTCATGCCCAACACCCCCGCGCTCCTGGGAGAGGGCATGAGCGTGCTCTCCCCGAACAGGCATGCCACGAGGGAATCGCTCATCCTGGTGGACCAGGTGTTCTCGTGCAGCGGCCGGACGCTCACCCTGCCCGAAAAGCTCATGGACGCGGTCACCGGCCTTTCGGGCAGCGGGCCCGCCTACGTGTTCACTTTCATCCAGGCCCTGGCCGACGGCGGCGTGAAGATGGGCATTCCCCGGAAAGAGGCGCTCATCCTCGCGGCCCAGACGGTGGCCGGAGCGGCCGAGATGGTGCTGGAATCGACCGAAGACCCTATAACGCTCCGCGGGAGGGTGACCTCTCCCGGCGGTACGACCATAGAAGGGGTGCACGTGCTTGAGAGATCTGGCTTTTCGGGAATTGTCATGGACGCCGTGGAAGCCGCAACCGTGAAGGCCGCGAAACTTGGGGGTAACAAGGCATGAACGGCTGGCCAATAACGCTCTACCAGATGAAGCAGATCAAGGGGGTGATCCTCCTCGCCGCGATCGCGATTACCGCCGTGCTGATAATCGGCAATATCATCGCGGTCTTCGTGGTGAAGCAGGTCGTCGTCGACCCGCAGAGCTACGTCACGAGGGAGGGCTTTCCCTTTTTCACGTCGGCGTCCGAGTATGTCAGGTTCGTGAAGAACTATCCCCAGGACCCGGGCACCAAGATCGTCTTTCACAGGGTGCGCGCGGGGGAATCCTACTGGGACATCGCGCGCCGCTACAACATCACCGTCGACACGATAATCGCGGCCAATCCCTTTCTCTGCTCGCTGGAGGCGAAGGAAGGCATTGAGCTCGTGGTGCCGGCCGAGACGGGCGTCCTCGTGGCGTGCGACAGCTTCCTGGACGCACTCAGGATGGCGCGCATCCTGGGCTACAAGGGAAAGATCTACGGTAACTATATGCACACGCCCTTCCGGCTGCTCTCGCTGGACGACATGCGCCTTGCCTTTTTCAAGGGCGCGCAGCCATTCCTGGTGAGCCAGAAGCTCCAGATGCTGTATAATATTCGCCGCTGCTACCAGAACCCTCTCACCGAGGGGCTCTATTCCTCCCTGTTTGGCGAAAGGCCGGGTCCCTACCACGCCAAAATGGAGTTCCACAATGGCGTGGACATCCAGTCGCGCACGGGCGCGCCCATACATCCCGTCCGCGAGGGCATCGTGTCCTACACGGGCTGGCTGGACGGCTACGGGCACACGATCAAGGTACTGCACCCCGACGGTTACGAGTCCATGTACGGTCACCTGCTTTCGATCAAGTGCAAGGTGGGCGACATGGTCGCGCGCGACCAGGTCATAGGGCTCGTGGGGTCCACGGGCCTGTCGACCGGTCCGCACCTGCACCTGGTGATGACGCGCCACGGCAAGCTCTTAAACCCGCTTCTCTTCATCTGGTAGGATCCAAATGGACACGGAAGGCGCGTTCGGGATCGAGCTCGGAGACGAGCTCGACCTGCATCACTTTCACCCGCGCGACGCGAAGGACCTGGTGCGCGACTTCATCGACGCATCCCGCGCGCGCGGCCTCGCGAGGGTGCGCATAATCCATGGAAGGGGAAAGTCGGTCCTCAAATCAATCGCCCATGCGGCGCTCGCATCCCACCCGGCGGTGGCCTCGTACCACGACGATTCCGCGAACTGGGGCGCCACGATCGCGCATATTACCATTGACAAATGAGCCGAGCGGGTGGATAAAACGCCCATGAAGCGGCTCGTCAACAAAGTCTCAAAGAAAAGCGGGCTCCCGCCCGGCTCGCTGGTGCACGTGGGAGAGCGTAAGACGCAGGAGGTGCGCGTCCTCCTGGTCGAATACAACGAGAAGCAGTTCAACATCAAGGACATCGGGGAAATCAAGGCCTGCTGCACACAGTCCTTCGAGAACTCGGTGCGCTGGATTGACGTGGTGGGCATACACAATGTCGACCTGATCGCGCAGGTGGGAGCCGCCTTCAATATTCATCCGCTTGTCCTGGAGGACATCCTCAACACCAACCAGCGCCCCAAGTTCGACGTCTGGGACGATTACACCTACGTGGTCTTGAAAATCCTCCACATGGACGAGGAAAGCGGGGAGATTGTGCCCGAGCAGGTGAGCATCGTCCTGGGGAAGGACACGGTGATCACCTTCCAGGAGATCGAGGGCGACGACTTCATTCCGGTGATCGACCGGATCATGAACGACCAGGGACGCATCCGGAAAATGGGGGCGGACTTCCTGTTCTATGCGCTCATGGACGCGATCGTGGACAACTATTTTACGATCTTCGAAAAGCTGGGCGAGCGCATCGAGGCCATCGAGGAGGCTCTGATCGCGAATCCCGGCCGCGAGACCATCAACGACATACATTACATGAAGCGGGAGATGATTCTACTGAGAAAGTCGGTCTGGCCCCTGCGCGAGGTCGTGAGCGGACTGGGGCGCGGCGAGTCCAAGATGATCGGGGAGGCATGCCTCGTTTATTTCAGGGACATATATGATCATACCATACAAATCATTGACACGATAGAGGTCTTCCGCGATATGCTCTCGGGCATGGTGGACATCTACCTCTCGAGCATCAACATCCGCATGAACGGGATCATGAAGGTCCTCACCATCATAACCACGATCTTCATCCCGCTGAGCTTCATCGCGGGAGTGTACGGGATGAACTTCAAGTTTATGCCGGAGACCGAACACCCCTACGGGTATTTCATCGTGCTGGGGGCAATGGCATTCATAGGCCTGGGGATGCTCGCGATCTTCAAGATGCGCAAGTGGTTTTAGGGCCAGTACCAACACGCTGAATACGAGGTTACAAAATGGAATACCTGTTGTGGGGCGGCTTTGTAGCATTTATCCTTGGCATGCTCATTCTTGATTTAATGGTCTTTCAGCGCAAGGAGCACGAGATACATATCAGGGAAGCACTGTTGTGGTCCGCGTTCTGGATCGGGCTTTCGCTCGCCTTCAACGCGGGGGTCTATTACTTCATGGACCACGTGAAGGCTCTGGAATTCCTCACCGGTTACCTCATCGAGAAGTCCCTGAGCGTGGACAACATTTTCGTATTCATCATGATATTCGCCTATTTCCACATTGCGCCCAAGTACCAGCACAAGGTGCTCTTCTGGGGAATACTCGGCGCGCTGGTGATGCGCGCGGCATTCATCATGGCGGGCGTCGCGCTCATCCAGAGGCTGCACTGGATTATCTATGTATTTGGGGCCTTCCTCGTTTTCATTGGCATTAAAATGGCCTTCGAAAAGGAGAAGGAAATACATCCCGAAAAAAACCCCGTACTCAGGCTTTTCAGGCGGTTCATGCCCGTCACGAAGCAGCTTCACGGATCGCGATTCTTCGTCAAGGAATCCGGGAAGCGGATGGCGACGCCCCTGCTGGTGGTGCTCATCGTGATCGAAACAAGCGACATCATCTTCGCCGTCGACTCCATTCCCGCGATCCTGTCGATCACGCATGACCCCTTCATAGTGTACACATCCAACGTGTTCGCGATCCTGGGTCTCCGGGCGCTCTACTTCGCGCTCGCGGGCGTGATGCAGCTTTTCGCGTACCTGAACTACGGCCTTTCCGGAATACTCGTATTCGTGGGAATCAAGATGCTCATTTCCGATTTCTACAAGATACCTACCGCCGCCGCCCTGGGCGTCGTGGGCGGAATACTGGTACTAGCAATTCTTGCCTCTGTGCTCTTCTCTCCAAAAGACAGCAAGGCTGGCAAGAAGTAGCGTCCGCGTTCCATGCACGATCCGCTCCCCGAACGCGTCCTGAAAATCCTGGAGTGGGACTCGGTGCTCCGGGAGCTTGCCGCGCGCGCGCAATGCGGCCCGGGCGAGACACGCGTGCGCGCCCTCGCGCCCCTGGACCGGGAGGGGATCACAAGCCGCATGAAAAAGATTTCCCAGCTCAAGGAGCTCATGGGAAAGGGCGAGCAGCCCTCGTTTGAGGGGGTGACCGACATCGCTCCCCAGTGCACGCTCGCCGGCAAGGGAGGGGGCCTCAAGCTTCCCGAGATCGCGGCGGTGCGGGAGCTCGTGATCGCCGCGCAGGGCCTGCGGGATTTTTTAAGCAGGCACCGCGCCGACCTTCCCGCGCTCGCCGGGGACCTCGCGGGCATGAGCCCGCTCAGGGAGATCGCCTCCGTGCTCGTCCCCGCGCTCACCGAAGCGGGGGAGATCTCTGAGTCACGCTACCCTGAGCTCGGCCGCATAAAGTCCGAGACATTCCGCGTGCGCCAGGAGACCGAGAAATCGCTCCTCGCGCTCATCTATTCCCCCTCCATGGAGCGCGTCCTCCAGGAGCGCGTGTTCTCCACGCGCAATGACCGTTATGTGATACTGGTGAAGGCGCAGATGAAGGGCTCCGTGCGCGGCACGGCGCTGGACGTCTCCGCGAGCGGGCAGACGATCTACATGGAGCCCGACGAGATCCACCAGGCGAACAACAGGCTCATCTCCCTTACGGTGGAGCTCCAGGTGGAGATCGCGCGCATCCTCCGCGCGCTGTCGCAGTCCATAGGCGCGCACGCCGGCGAACTGGTCGCGTCCATGGAAAGCGCGGCCGGCCTTGACCTCCTGTGCGCCGCGGCCGCGTTGAGCGCGCAGGTCCGCGGGAGCGCGCCCGAGGTGCTGGACGAGCCCCGCATGCGGCTCTACGGCGCCCGCCACCCCCTGCTCTACCTGATGAATCCCGGCGGCACCGTCGCGAACGATATCGTCCTGGGCGAACCGTACCGCTGCCTCGTCATCTCGGGGGCGAACACCGGCGGCAAGACCGTGCTCATGAAGACCATCGGCCTTGCGGCGCTCATGGTGATGCACGGCCTCCACATTCCCGCTGGCCCCGATTCCCAGGCGGGAGTCTACACGGACATCATGGCCGACATCGGCGACGACCAGAGCATCGCGGCCTCGCTCTCGTCGTTCTCCGGCCAGATCGTGGTCCTGGGAGACATGCTGGAGCGCGCCCGTCCCGGGAGCCTGGTGCTCATCGACGAGATCGTGGTGGGGACCAACCCGCGCCAGGGCGCGGCGCTCGCGCAGGCGCTCCTGGAAAAGCTCGTCGAATCGGGCGCGAGCATCGTGGTGACCACGCACTACGGCGAGCTCAAGGAGCTCGCCGCGGGCGACCGGCGCTTCATGAACGCCTCGGTCTCGTTCGACGTGGAGACACTCGCTCCCACCTACCGCCTGCACGTGGGAGCCCCCGGCGCGAGCTACGCGCTCGAGATCGCGCGCAACTACGGCGTCCCCGAGGACGTGCTCGCGCGCGCCCAGGCGCTCCTGGACGAACGGGGAACGACCGCGGAGGGGCTCATAGAGACCCTCCAGCGCCGGACACAGGATCTGGACGAGGAGCGCGCGCAGCTCGACGGCGCGCGCTCAGACCTCGAAAAGGACAGGCGCGCCTTCTCCGACAGGGTGCGCCGCCAGGCCCAGACGGCCGAGGAGCTCAAGTTCGAGCGCGGCGTAGAGTTCCTCGAGGAGATCCGCAATCTCCGGGTGAAAATAGCCGGGCGCATGAAGGAGATCCAGCAGGCGGGCATGAAGGAGGCCGTGGCGCTCCAGAGGGAAGCCGCCGCGATCGAGTCGCGGGTGCGGGCGCAGATGCAGAGCGAGGGACCCGCCCGGTTCCTGGACCGTTATACGAAATTTGATGCGGGCGCGGTTTCGCCGGGCGCCCGCGTCTTCGTGGTCCCCTTCCAGCAGGAGGGCACCCTGGGCCAGGTCGACCGTGGGGCCGGGACCGCGGAGGTCGTGCTGGGGCGCGGCATAAAAAGCCGCTACAGGTTCGCGGACCTGATGCTCCCGCGCACGATTATCCCTGTTAAAAAGCCCCGTGAAAAGCCCACCGAGCCCGCGGCCGACGAAAAGTTCGTCCCGCTCACGGTGCAGACAAGCTACAACACCGTGGACATGCGCGGCATGCGCGTCGAGGAGGCCCTGTCCAGGATGGACGCCGAGTTCGACCGCATGGCGCGCAGCGGCATCCGCGCCGCGGTCGTGATCCACGGCCACGGGACCGGCGCGCTCAAGGAAGCGGTGCGGAAAAAGCTGCCCTTTTCCAACTACGTGCTCGACTTCCGTCCCGGCGAAATGGGCGAGGGCGGCGACGGCGTGACGATCGTCACGCTCCGGGATTGAGCGAAACGATCACACTCAGAGCTAAAACTGCAGGCGCCCTTCATGGGAGATGATGAGATAAAGGATAAACGGCGATTGAAGAGATAAAGACAAGGAGATGCCTGGCCTGGAAAATATTTAAATCCAGTTCCTGATAAAGTCAGACCAAACGCCTTTATCCCCCTTTCCATGCGCCTTTGCCTCTAGGCCCCGGTTTTCAGCATCGTCCCGGTTTCGCAGTAATGTTTCAGCGACTGCGCCAGGAACGCGAGCATGAGCTCCATCCCGGAAACGGCCCCGTCAATCCGGCCCGCTCCCGTGTCGACGAGCGCGGTCATGGTCATGTCGAACCTCACCATGGTCCCGCCTTCCCCGCCGGCGAGCGCAATCTCGAGCACGCTCACGGCATCCCCGCGCATGAGGACGAACTGCGCCCGTCCGCGATCCGGCTCCCACGCCGTAGTGATCCAGCGGGTTTCCTCCGGCGCGTCCGCCCCGAAGAGGTGCGGCCCCGTGATGCGCTCGGCGAATATGCATTGCTCCTCGTTCCGTCCGCCCTCCGAATAGATCATGCGGAAGTTCCATCCCTCGATCCATTTGAGCTCCTCGACGGGGCACAGGAGAGGGAATACCCTTGAGGGCTGGGCGCCGATCAGCGTTTCGCGGGTCACGCGCCTTCTTGCCGGGTTCGCGCTATTCATCACGCCCGCCCCGCGCGGCTATCCCGCGCGCCATGGCCCATGCGACGAGGTACGCCGGTATGATGAGTGCCTGGAATATCCACGAGGGGATCATGCGTCCGGGCGCGACGAACCCCGATGTCGCGGCGAGAATGCCTCCCGTGGCTATCCCTGCGACAACCGGAAACACCGTGATGAGCAGGACGCCCCTTCGCTCGACTGGCCTCTGCGCTCCCCAGGCGAGCAGGAAGGTCCATCCGAGCATGAGTGAGGCGCCGATCCTGGACGCCCAGGAATATGCGTCCGTCGCGGCGGACGCGTCCACACCGAACATGAGCGAGGCAGCGCGGGGAGACGCGAGGGGCAGCGTCGCGATCAGGTCGGCCAGCGCCCCCGCGTAGTAGCAGGCCTTAATAAACGTGAGTCTGCGTTTCATGTAAATCCTCCATTGCAAGTTTATTCGATGGCTGAAAGATCGCACAAAAAGGATCGATCGTCTTGACCCATCGCGAAATGTATTTGATTTCCCGCGCAGGGTGCGTATTTTTTTCCAGGAGGAATATCCCTTCAGCCCAGGGAGGCAGAATGAGAGACGGACTCCGCGCAGGATCGACGGTTTCGGCGGACCTCGTGAAGATGGTTTTCCGGTACGCGGGAGTTTCTCCCGCGGAAAGCGCGCGCGCCCTGCGTGCCGCGGGCCTGGAACCACGCGTCCTCGATGGGCCCGGCGCGCGCATCTCTTCGGCTGAGTTCGATTCAGCGCTCGTCAATCTGCGTCCCGCGCTCGACGATCCCTTTTTTGGACTTCATTTTGGCGCCGCGTTCGGTACGCTCATGGAGGGGCATTTCCTCCACGCGATGATGATGAATTCCGCCAGCGTCCTGAATGCGCTGGAAATATTTTTCCGCTACCATGCACTCATGTCCGACAGAGTGAAGCCCCTGCTCACCGTCGAGGGCGACGAGGCCGTGATCACGGTTTCCGGCTTCACGACGGCGCCCGCGATGGGACGCCAGCTCGCCGAGTCCACGGCGGCCATGATCGTCTCGGTGCTGCGCAGGATCTCCGGAAACACCGTGACCGTTACCGCGGTCCGCTTTCGCCACGAGGCCCCGCCGGAGCGCGGTGTATACCGGAAGGCGTTCAACGCGCCCGTGGAATTTGGCGCGGAGAGCGACGGGATCCGGTTCGCGCGGGAGGCGCTCGCGCGGCCCCTCCCCTTCGCAAACGACGGGGCGCGGGAGGCGCTCGCGCGCTATGCCCAGGGGCTCCACGAAAGGCTGTACGCGCGGGACCGCTGGACGCACGCAACGCTCGACGCTATTGGCACGGCGATCATGACGGGGGGAGAGCGTTCCCTGACGGCGGTGGCCGCGTCGCTCGGAACGGGGGCCAGGACGCTCCAGGTCCGGCTCGTGGAAGAGGGGACGGGCTACCGGGAACTCAGGGACCGGGCGCTCGGCGAGGCCGCGCAGGGCTACATGGCACGAAGGGATATGT
>CALMJO010000252.1 GCA_937864375.1 uncultured Spirochaetota bacterium | reverse complement strand
GCATCAAGAAATTCATGGGAGTGGTGGACACCCTCACGGCGCACTCGGCCCGCATTGCCGAAATGCTTTCGGTGATCAGGACCGAATAGCCGGGGCGCTACACGTACACCAGGCTCACGACGGGCCCCATCTCCACCAGGAGCGTTCCGTCGCAGCGGTAGAGGTCGCCGTCCATCGTGTAGGAGAACGGTTCGGGCGATTCAAGCCTGAGCTCCGACACATGGGCATAAAAATGCCGAAGACTCCTTATGGGCCTGCCCTTGCGCAGCTTGAAGAAATATTTAAGCATCTCGCGCGGCCGTAGCGCGGTCGCGATCACATGAAAGCTCCGTTCGCCCGGGTACATGGGCGCGAGCGGTCTGAATCCCATGCCTACCGTTTCAACCGTTCCCGCAAGCACGCCTACGAAATCTTCGCATGGCAGAAGGTTGCCGTCCAGCGACACGCGCCCCCTGAGCCGCTTGAAGAACACCGGATTACCTGTATTCGTTATGCACTCGCCGATCGCGAGCATGACCACGCGCAACCTTTTCAGGAATCCCTTGTTGTCGCCCTCGTACACCGCATCGAGCACGTTGGTGGCGAGACCGTTTCCGAATATAAAGCAGTATCGATCGCCGATTCTAATAGTGTTGCGCTGTTCGATGCGGAGCTCTGCGTTTCCGTCCTGCGCCGCGAGGAATCGCTTGAGGATGCTGTTCCCGCTGCCCTTGAGGTCGATGGTTACGGATATGTTGTTCATGGTGCCGTCCTTCAGGATGAGTACGGGAGGAATGGGGGCGTCGCGGTAGTGCACTATGAAGCGGGTGAGCACCTGGTGAATCGTACCGTCGCCGCCCGAAATCGCGACGTAGGGGACGGATTCTTCCCTGCACCGTAAAACAGCTCGATCGAGCTCGTCAAAATCAGCGGGTGCTATGACCTGGATCCTTTGCCCTCCCATTTTTTGAAACGCGCGGATGGACGCGCCCTTCTGCATCCTGTTTTTCCTGGAGAGCGGGTTCACGAACAGCGGTATTTTCTTTGGCTTTTCCATTGCACTCCTGTTCCCAGCGGGCATACCAGCAGTACGGGATTCAGTCAATACAAATCACGCCGGTACCGCAAAGAAAAAACACTTGCGCGGAGCCAGCCGCCGTTCTATGAATCGATCTGCGGGGGAAACCATGAAAAAGAAAATAGTACCCTTGGTGCCCGGGGCGCGCTGGGAGGTGTATGCTCTGGACGCGGGCCAGTGGCGCTCGGGAATGTACCTGCCCGAATTCATGTCGGGAGATGAGGTAGACGTTCTCGAAAGGCATTCCTGCCCCGAGCTTTTCATCTGCGTGGGCGGTCGCATGGGCCTGGTAACCTGGGACGGCGCGCGGGAAACGCGAATAGAGTTCAATCCCCATGATTCACTTATGGTCGAGGACTACCACAACGGCTTCAGAATCGATGAAGGCGGATTCTTCATCGTCGTGGAGAGAACGTCGTTCGTGACCGAGTACATCGACCGCCGTTCCAGAAAATTCCTCCGCCAGGTAAGCGTATGACGCGTCCCGGCGCGCATACGAAGCTGTACTGCATTTTTGGAAGTCCCGTGCGCCATTCGCTGTCGCCGCGGATGCACAACGCCGCCTTCCAGTTCCTGGGAATCGACGCGGTCTACCTTGCGTTCGAGCCCGCGTCGGCGAAGGACGCGCTGGCGGCCATGCGCGCGCTTCCCATCCACGGCGCGAGCGTCACCATACCATTCAAGACAAGTATCCTTCCATTGCTCGACGAGGTTGACGGGCTCGCCCGGAAGACCGGAAGCGTGAACACCCTGGTGTTCGGCGACGGCCGCATCAGCGGCCACACAACAGACGGCATTGGCGCCCTTCGCGCGCTTACGCATAACGGCATTCCTTGCGAGGGCCGCAGGGTTCTTGTCCTTGGCAACGGCGGTTCGGCACGTTCCATCTCCTTCGCGCTGCTCGAAGGAGGCGCGCGCGTGGTTATCGCGGGACGGAGCGATTCCCGCGTCCGCGCGCTTTCCGCCGACCTTGCCCTGCATTACGGCGGCGTGGAACAGCGCCTGCTTGCCCAAATCGACACCCACTTCATGCAGGGAATTGACCTCGTCATCAACACCACCCCCGTGGGGATGTACCCGGACGACGGCGCGGTACCCATGGATACGTCACTTCTCTCGTCGCGGCACGCGGTGATGGACATCGTATACTCCCCGCCGCACACGCGCTTTTTGCGGGAGGCCGCACTTGCCGGCTGCACGACCATCGGGGGAATCGACATGCTCCTCTTCCAGGGCGCGCGGCAGTTCGAGCTATGGACGGGCCTTGAGGCCCCTGAACAGATCATGCGCAATGTCCTCAACGAGGCCGTAGCGGGCAAATGACGCTATCCACGCCATGAAATCGGCACTCGCGCGCCTGGCGGCGCTGTCAAGCTACGAGAGCACCGGCTCTTTTTCGTCGCGCCAGTACACCATGGACGCGATGCGCGCGCTCCTGGCGCACATGGACAATCCCCAGGCGAAGTTCAAATCCATCCACGTTGCGGGAACAAACGGCAAGGGCAGCGTGTGCCACATGATTCATTCGATTTTTTCCGCGGCGGGGTACAAAACCGGCCTCTATACCTCGCCCCACCTCGAGCGAATCAACGAGCGCATAGTGATCAACGGGAATGCGATTCCCGACGGCGTCCTCGAGACCCTGGCGTCGGAGCTATTCCGCGTCATCGACGCGACTGGCGCGCATCCATCGTATTTCGATGCGCTGACCATCATCGCCTTCCTGTATTTCAGCCGGGAAGGGGTTGATGTCGCGGTGGTCGAAACAGGCCTGGGGGGGCGGCTCGATTCCACCAACGTAGTCGGGCCTTGCGCCGCGATCATAACCGACATCTCGATCGACCACATGGCCGTCCTCGGCCCCACCCTGGCGGACATCGCCCGGGAAAAGGCGGGCATCATCAAGCACGGGGGACTCGTGATCAGCTCCAACGGCGCCGGACCCGCGCGCGAGGTCATCGAGCGCGCGGCGCGAGATTCATCGGCACGGCTTGCACTCCTGGGCGTCGATTTCCACGCGCGCAGGGTCGAAGATTCGGCTTACGATTTCCTGCGCTTCGATTACGAATCCCACCTCCACTCAATGCGCGGAATCGACGTGAGGGCCCATGGATTTTTCCAGGCGGCTAACGCATCCCTTGCGGTAAAGTGCTCCCTCCAGGCCGCAGGTTTCGGGCTCCCCATACCGGAAACATCGATCAGGAAGGGACTTGCCGGCCTCGATATTCCCGGACGCATGGCCCTGCTTTCACGCGCCCCCTTGATCTTGTTTGACCCGGCGCACAACCCGGCTGCAATGGATGCGCTGCTCCACACAATTGCCAGGCGCAACCCGAACAGGAGAATCATCGCGATAGCCTCGTTCATGAAGGACAAGGACTATGCCGCCATGCTCGAGACGCTGGCCGCGTTTTCGGATGCGCTCTACGTCCTGGAGCTGGACGACCCGCGCGGCATGAAGAGGAGCGATCCGCGCGTGCGCAAGGCCGTAAGGGGCGCCCGCGAGCTGCATGAACCGGGCTCTGCCGGCGAATTGTGCGCATCGCTTGCATCTCGCCCGCTCGAGGGGGATCTGCTGCTTTTCACCGGAAGTTTTCGTCTTTTTGGGATTGCCAAAGAAATATCGTTGAAATTATCCAAAAGCGGGTCATCAATGGATGCATAGAAAAGCACCGTCGGTTGTATAATGGCGCCCGCACCCCATATGAAAGACAACGAGAAAGAGCTCCTCGTATCCGTTACCGGCTCGCTGCGCGAGTTCGCCGCGGGCGGCATCAGCTTGGAGCAGGCGAGGACCATGTTCAGGGAGCTCCGCGACCGCTACAAGTCCCTGCTCGCCAGGGGCACGCACCGGTCGAACACCTCCCTGCTTAAGTCTTTATGTTACGACCACAACATTAACAATTTTTCACTGATTTCCGGCATGCTTTCTTTCGACGGGGACGCTCCCCGTTTCGCGGTTTATTCCGGGGACGAAGCGCTCGTCCCTGTCATAAGCGCGGCGTCCCGGAAGATTATAGTTATCGCCGTCTCGACGGGCGCCGGCACCATTCCCTCGGGGGAAATCTCCGGCCTCCCTCACTCCGTCCACTGTTCGGACGCATTCGCGTTCCAGGGCATGCAGTCGGTATTCCTCTCCGTGAGCTCGTCGAATTACTTCACGTTCAGCCGGTTTGCGGGCTATGCGGGCCTTGTCAGGAAGATCGTTGAGGAGATTGACAGTGAAACGACCGCCATGCAGTTCGACTGCCTTCACGTTACCAGGAAAGAAATCCACGCGTACATGGACGCACGCCTCCAGGAAAGGACTCCCATCCTGGCCCAGTGCTTCTATTTTGGCCTCATCGACCGTATTTTCAGCCACCTGGGAGCTCCCATGATAATGGAGATTTCGGACCAGATCGTGCGCGATATCTCCGCGTACCTCTCCCGGGAAGGCCGGGTGTTTCCGCTCTCCATCCGGGAATACATCGCACTGGCTCCCGGTGAATCGACCGGCGCGCGCAAGGCCGGTAAAAAGCCGGTCGAGTTCCGCTACAAGGGCATCACCATCCCCTACGAGTACCATGAAATACCCGTCGCCTCCATGGCCGACAGGTCCTCCCTATGGGAACAATTCTCCGAATTCGTCCAGGAGCATCACGCCGCGGCGAACCCGGAGCGCTAGCATGCGGAAAAAGCAGGTCGTCGTGATCGGATCGAGCGCGCTGACCGGGCATGACTCATCCGCGTACGAGCTGGGACGTTTCATCGCGCGAAGCGGGTGGATACTCGTTTCAGGCGGTCGAAGCGGCATTATGGAATCGGCGTCCCGGGGCGCATCGGAAGAGGGAGGGATCGTCATAGGCATCCTGCCGTTCGACACGTTCGAAGGCGCGAACCCCTTCTGCACCGCGGTGATCCCCACCGGGATCGGGTTCGCGAGGAACAGCATCAACGTACTCGCGGGCGACGTTGTCGTCGCGATGGGCGGACAATGGGGGACGCTCTCCGAAATCGCGTACGCGATGCAGTACAGGAAGCCCCTCGTCTGCTGCACCTTCACCGGTGGGTGGGCCGAATCGATCGCTGGCCTTCCCGTTGCTCCCGGGATTCACCGCGCAGAATCCCTCGAAGCGGCGTTCAGCCTCATTTCCGCGCTTCTCTCATGAAAGGCCCAGGTCGGCGCGCACGATTTGGGAAAATTTTTCCACCGTCATCGCGTTGAGCGTTTCGGCGGTGGAATACATTCCGCGGCACTCCAGCGCCCTCCCCCCGGCGTCCCTTGACAGGAGCGGTACGATGCACAGCTGCACGGACGCGTTGCGCGCTATTTCGGTGACCGTCGCGATGAGCGCGTCGACCATCCGCGCATCGGAGCCCTCGCCGCGCCCAAAGCGCGCGGGAACGATCATCGACACCCCGTGTGCAAGCATGACGCCCGCATAGCTGAAGAGGAGCTCGCGGTAGAGGGGATTGGGCATCCGCAGTCTGTCAACAGCATAGCCTCCCGCGCGGCGCAGGAAAAGCCGCTGCAGGTAGCCCGGAACTCGGTCCTGGAACACGGGGAAGCGCGGAACCGTGCTCCATCTGCTTCCCAGCAGGCGGGCGAGAGAGGCGGGATCCTCCATTTCGTCTCCTGCCACTATGAAGACCGGCGTTCCCGGTTTCCTGCCGGGATTTCCCGCCGATTTGTGCACCAAAACGTCGCGTACCGCGGTCCCGCTGCCAATGAGCTCTCCGACCACGGCTCCGATTGAAGCCAAAAACCGGAAAAACGGCGAGTAGTTGTCCATTATGCCGTCGAGGTAACGCGCTGAAAGCTCCCGCGCCGCCACGGCCGATGTGCCGGCATCTTGAAGAAGCGCGAATTCGCCCGCGGAGGCATCCCTGGCGTAGCGCGCTCCCCTGTCCTGAAGCTCGTCGGGATTCCCGAGCGATTCGACGAAAGCGCGTATTTCGTTCCTCAATCCTTCGCTGCGGCGGTATTTCTCGTCGATCCCTCCAAGGATCATGTTCCGGAAATAGATCCCGCCGGTATGCTCAAGGCCCTTCCTGCCTTCCTTGATCTGTACACTCGTGTTCAGATAGAGCTCCTCGAACCTCAGGGGATCCTTGATCGTTTCGATCAGGAGCGAGGGCTCCTTCTTGTTGAGCAGAATCTCGTACAGCGATCGGTATACCGGAAGCGCGATCCCGTGTTGAGCGGCGATCTCGATGAGCGGTTCTATCGCGTAGGCGCCCTCGGCAAGGTAGTCCAGCTTTTCCCCCATCTTGGCGAGCACCGACCCCGGCCTGAATCTCAGCATCAGGCGGTCGAAAAAACCCAGTGTGTTCCCCTTGGTCATGATCCTGATCGCTATATCGTGGCCAAAGCGCCGGTTCCTGCTGTGGACGCTCAGCGCCGTCGTGACGAGGTCCCCCAGCCCCGAAATGTCCATGAGCGTCTCTTCGCGCGCACCCATTGCCTTTCCCACGCGAACGATCTCGCGCATCGATTCGGTGATGAGCGCCCCGGCGAGGTTGTCGCCGCACGAGGGCAGCGCTGATATCATGCCGGCGGCGACCGCCGCGGGATTTTTAAGCGTGCCGCCCAGCTCGACGCCCTTGACGTCGTCGCTTCCCCTGCAGTGAAGGTACGAACATTCGAGGAGACGCATGAAGGCCTCGCGCGCTTCCCGGGACTCGGACGCGACCGAAAGGCAGGTATGGACTTTTCTCGATACCTCCTCGGCGTGGCTGGGGCCGGATATGGCCGCCACCCTGCCCTTCATCTGCGGAATGGCGAGCTGTATGGCGTCCGAAATCGTGCAGACCCTGCCCTGAATCCTGCAGAATCCCTTCGAGATGAAGGCCATGAATGCGTCCCCGTCCACGACCTGCGCAATGCGCGTGCAGGTATCAATGATGGCCTTCGAGGGCGGCGCAAGTATAATCCTCTTTGATCCGAACACGCAGTCCCTGACGTTGCCCGTTGGGGAGACGTTGTGCGGAATCTTTACTCCCGGAAGGTACATGCTGTTCTCGCGGAGGGCGGAGATCGATTTGACCACCTGCTTTTCGTATGCCCAGAGTTTCACGGTGAGATGCGGATTGGCCTCCGCTATGACGATCGCGACCGTGGTCCCCCAGGAGCCCGCGCCCACGACCGACACCGATTCGTTCCGGTATTCCCTGAAATCACCCATGGTTTAGTTTTAGCGGGGACGCGCCGATTTGCAAGTACTTATCCGCGCGTCATTAATGCGAAGGGGCGGGATTCCTCCCGCCCGCATCTTCCTACATGTAATCGAGGTAGTCCTTGAGCTTCCTGGCCCTGGTAGGGTGCCTGAGCCTCCTGAGCGCTTTTGCCTCGATCTGTCTGATGCGCTCGCGCGTCACCTTGAACACGTAACCCACCTCCTCCAGGGTGTGCGAATAGCCGTCATCGAGTCCGAAGCGCATGCGTATGACTTTCTGCTCGCGCGCGGGAAGCGTGTTCAGCACGGTATGGATTTGCTCCGACAGGAGACGGTACGCCGCGGTGTTCGCGGGGGAATCCACCTCCTTGTCCTCGATGAAATCGCCCAGGAGGGAGTCTTCCTCCTCGCCCACGGGCGTCTCGAGCGAGATGGGCTCGCGCGCGACGTTCTTCACGCCCTTCACCTTGCTCACGGGCCAGCCGAGGCGGTCGGCAAGCTCCTCCGCGGTGGGCTCGCGCCCGAACTCCTGCTGGAAGAGCCTGGTCTCGCGCATAACCTTGTTGATCTGTTCGATCATGTGAACGGGGACGCGTATGGTGCGCGCCTGGTCCGAGATGGCCCTCGTGATGGCCTGGCGGATCCACCAGGTCGCATAGGTGGAGAACTTGTATCCCTTGCGGTACTCGAACTTGTCCACGGCCTTGATGAGGCCAATGTTCCCCTCCTGGATGAGGTCGAAAAAGTGCATGCCGCGGTTGGCGTATTTCTTGGCGATCGAGACGACGAGCCTCAGGTTCGCGTTGATGAGCTCCTTCTTCGCGAGGTGGATCTTTCTCTGGCCCTGGTCGATCTGCTTTCCCCACCTGAGGATGTCGTCCGCGGCGGCGCCCGCCTCCTGCTCGATCCTCCTGATTTTACGCTCGTTGTTGCGAATGTCCTTGACGAGCTCGACCAGCTCGTCCTTGTTCTTCATCTTGAGCTCGGCGACGATCTTCTTCACGTCCTCGCCCTTTTCGACCTTGCGTGCGAAGTGCTTGAGGTCCTTTAAATCCTTCCGGTACTTCTTCTCGATGGACGAAAAGAAGTCCAGCGTGTCCTTGATCCTGGCTACCATGGACTGGATCTTGTTGGCGAGCTTGCTGATCTCGTTCTCGTTTATTTCAAGATCGCGTACGGAATCCACTATGATCTTCATGGAGGCCTCGATCTTGTCGAGGAATTCAACGTACTTTTTAGACTCGGGATCGAGCTTCTTTATCTTGTTCTGGACCTGGACAATCTTCTTGTCCTCGCCGATGATGAGCGACATTTTCTCAATGTATTTCTTCTCGAGCTGCTTCATGTCGACCGAGGAGAAGTAATACAGCCGGTTTATCCGCAGCACGTCCATGAGCTTTATCTTGCCGCTCTTAACCTTTGGGAAGTTCTTGATGAGGTCGTTGATGAGCAGCGAGGAATGGATTACCGCATCCTCTATGAGGATCTCGCCCTCCTCGATCCTCTTGGCGAGGTCGACCTCCTGGTCGCCCGAAAGCAGGGACACCTTCCCGATCTCCTTGAGGTACAGGCGAATGGGGTCGTCAATGTAGGAGGAGTCCTCCGACGCGGTGCCCGACGAGGATTTCTTGGAGGAAGAGGACTTCTTCTTGGGCGGCGGCGCGGCGATCTTCCTGGTGGATTCCTCGACCACCTCGATCCCGAGCTGGTTGAGCAGAATGAAGATGTCGTCGATCTTGTCGGAATTGAGCAGCTTGTCCGGAAGGATGTCGTTGATCTCGTCGTACGTGATCTCGCCGTTGGATTTTCCCAGGGTGATAAGCTTTTTTACCTCGGGTATCTTTTCAAGAATCAGTTCGCTTTTGCTCATATGCCCTCGTGGATGGTTCAAACGGTCTTGTTATACACATAGTGGGAGAGCTTTTCTTTTTCTCTCCTCAGAATTTCTACTTCGGTCAGGAGTTCCTTGACTTCGATGCTTGCAGGATCGCTTGATTTAATCTGATTAAAGTATCGGTCGATCTTCCGGTCAATTTGATACAACTTCAGGTTTATGTATATTTCGGTATACGCAACCCCGGGATTGTTTAAAGTATACTCTTTAAAAAGGCTTTTTTCCAGAAAAATTTTCCCGTCTCCATCAGGGAAAAAATCGACGATCCTGTCAATTGAAATACTCGTCCCTTCCTGGAATAATTCCCCGAGCCTCAGGTAGACCTCGCGCGCGGCCGGGTCCGGTATGTCGGACGACTGGAAGTCAATGAGCGCCTGGTTTATGAGATCGGGATAATGACAGAGCAGGAGGACGAGCTCGCGGTACGCCCTCGTTATGTAATCCGGGGCGGCTGGAGTTCCCTGCTTCCGGGCGGCCCTGATCGCCTGGGAGTTCTCAGCCTGGAGAGACTTGGATTGGTACTTGCGGTAATCGGCCCTGAGCGCGTCCTCGCGCACCTTGAGCCGCTCGGATATCGCGTGAAGGTACGCGTCCCGTTCGCTGTCGAACTCGATCTCCCGGAGGACGTCGAACAGGCTCACGAGGAGCTCCATGCGGTCACGGCCCTGGTGGGAGATGATCGTCCGCTCTATGAGAAAATCGACCGGCTTGCGCGCGGTATCGATGACCGCCATGAGCTCGCGCGGGCCCCGCTTGACCATGAAGTCGAAGGGATCGTCGGCATCGAGTTCCGCCACCCGGACCTCGATGTTGTATTCCTTCGCCACCTCCAGCGACCGGAGTGAAGCCTTGATCCCCGCCGAATCCGCGTCGAACAGCATTATAATCTCGCTGCAGTGGCGGGAAAGGAACTGGACGTGGCCCTGGGTGAGCGCGGTCCCCAGAGGGGCTATCACGTTGGTGATGCCGCCCTGGTGGCACCCGATTACGTCAAGGTAGCCCTCGACCACTATGGCGCGGTTGAGCGTCCGTATGCTCTCCTGCGCCCGGTTGTACCCGTAGAGCACGCTGCCCTTGTGGAATAGGTCCGACTCCGGCGAATTGAGGTACTTGGGCTCGCCCTGCCCCATCACGCGCCCGCCAAAGGCGACGACCTCGCCCTTCGCGTTGAAAATGGGGAACATGACCCTGTTGCGGAACCGGTCGTAATGGCGTGACGGGTCCTTCTGGCCGGGGCTCACCAGGCCCAGCTTCACGGCAAGCTCGATGGGAACCTTCCTGGACAGGAGGTTTTTCGTGAGCGAGTCCCATTCATCGGGGACGAACCCGAGCGAGAAGGTTCCTACGCTCTCCTCCTTCACCCCGCGCCTAGAAAGGTATTCGCGCGCCGCCTTCCCGTCCTGCGACGCCAGGATCGCCCTGAAAAACTCCAGGGCGATGACGTTGACCCGCTTGAGCTTTTCTGTTTCCAGGGTATCGCGCCGGCCTGATTCCTCCTCCTCCACCCGGATGCCGAGCATGTCACCCAGGTGCTTCACGCTCTCGGGGAAATTCATGCGCTCCACCTTCTGGATGAAGGCGAAGACGTTCCCTCCCTCGTGACAGCCAAAGCAGTAATAGATCTGCTTGTCGGGCGAAACGGTGAACGAGGGCGTTTTTTCCTTGTGGAACGGGCACAGGCCAAGGAAGTTCCTGCCCTTTTTCTTCAGGGTGGGCACGTATTTCTTCACGACCTCCTGGATCTGCGCCCTGTCGCGGATGAGGTCGATCGTTTCTTGTTTAATGGGCACGCCCGCTCCGCAACGCTCGGAATAATTGAAGGTGGAAACAACGGCCCCGCCGGGGGGCCGGGTACTCAGCGGTTCTCCAGCTTTTGTGTGAGGATGGTCTTGACCATGGCGCCGTCGACCTGTCCCTTGAGGTCCTTCATAATCGCGCTCATGACCTTCCCGAAGTCCTTCTTGGTGACCTCGCCCATTTCCTGTATCTTATTGTCTATGGCCTGGGCGAGCTCCGCTTCGCCCATCTGCCGGGGCAGGTAGTGTTCGATTATGACGAGCTCGGCGGCTTCCTTGTCTGCCAGGTCTTTCCGGCCGGCCTTGGTGAACTCCTGCACGGCTTCCTTGCGCCGCTTGGCCGACCGCATGAGGACCTCGACGATCTTTTCGTCCGGAAGCTCCTCGGTCCCCTTGGTCTGTTCGTACATGATGTCGGATTTGAGCATGCGCAGCGTGCTCAGGCGCTCCTCGCTCTTGTTCTTTAAGGCCTCTTTCAAATCATGGTCAATGGTCTGCAGAATGGACATATCCACCTCATGCTGATAACATATATAAATTTTTTAATACCATCAATTGATATTTTGTATTTTTTAACTGAAGCATGAAAATTTCATTGACGGGCGCCGTATTATGTAGCATGGAGCATTGGAGTCGCGGCGCCCGCTCTTTCCCTCCCGGCCCTGTCGGGTGATACCTTGCTTCGGTATTCCGGGTCAGATGAATTTTAATTGAAATTTATTCACGTTCAGGACGAATTATATAAAAGTAAACGATAAATTCCGGAGATGTCATGAAAAAGTTTATTTGGATAGGTATTCCCGTTCTCTGCGTCCTCGCATTCATAACCTTCCGCGTCACCGACACCATCTGGAGCAAAGACCGTGATTCCGCGGGCCTTAGCGCCGACGGCAGCCGGTCGAGCGATCCCAACGCCTACAGGTTCCCCCTCTTTTATAAGGGCTTCTACCTCACCACGGAGGTCGGCGCCAATATCAAGAAGCTCGAGCCCTTCATTGAAAAGGCGAAGGCGGCGGGGCTCAACACGGTGGTCCTGGACGTCCAGAATTCACGATACTCCGAATGCATGGTACCCCGCGAGAACGTGGAGTTCTGCATCAAAAACGGCTTCCATCCCATTGCCAGGATAGTATGCTTCCCCGACGGCCTCAAGACCTTCCCGGTACCAGAGGCAAGCCTGCAGGAGAAGATCTCCCTGGCCGAAAACGCCTGCAAAAGCGGGTTCAAGGAGATCCAGTTCGACTATATCAGGTTCAACGATTACGGGATCCTGCGCCAGCTCACCCTTCAGCAGAAGTACGATTTCATCCAGAATTTCCTTTCCAGGGCCAGGAAGAGCCTCGAAAAATACGAAGTGAAGATCGCCGCCGATGTCTTCGGCAGGATCCCGCTTAACAAGCAGGACGAGATCGGGCAGAATATGGAGGTGTTCGACAAGGTCGTCGACGTGATCTGCCCCATGGCCTATCCCTCGCATTACACCTGGAGCATGGACCTCATGTCGAACCCCTACCACACGGTGTTCACCACCTCCAAGCGCGCCCGCGAGCGCGTCAAGAACGCCGATATCGTGACCTACATCCAGGCGTTCAAGTACAAGCATGAGCTTTCCAAGCTCAGCTTCGAGAAATACATTGAAGACCAGATACGCGGCGTGCACGATTCCGAGGTGCGCGGATACCTGCTGTGGAACGCCCGCCACGAGTACGACACCGCGTTCGACGTCGTCAAGGGATACTACTCCAGAGACGGGGAGCGCGTGACCCGTTCCTCCGGCGGCAAGGACCGGGACGCGTCGTCTATATGACGACGCGGACACAATGCCTATTCTTCGACCTGGTAATCAACTTCAAATACCGTGCGCCCGGTGGCGGCGTCCGTGCGCATGGTAATCTCCAGCACCCGGTCCTCTGAAACGCCAAAATACATGTAGTTCGGTTTGGGGCCCTCGTTCCGTGACGGGACCTGTTCGCGGACGGCTGCCCGCGGCGCGGTCGCTCCCGCTGATTCGCAGGGGTCTTGCGGA
>CALMJO010000251.1 GCA_937864375.1 uncultured Spirochaetota bacterium | reverse complement strand
CGAGCGCGACGTCCCCTTCATCTTCATCACCGCGCATTCGGACGAGGAGACCATCGCGCGGGCGAAGAAGTCGGGCTCCTACGGCTATCTCCTGAAGCCGGTCAAGGCGATCGAGCTCGTCGTGGCCATCGAAACGGCGCTGACCCGCCACGAGATGGAGAAAAAGCTCCGCGAGAGCGAGCAGAGGTTCTCCCGGCTCGCGGCGAATTCGCCCGCGATAATCTACCAGTACCGGGTGAAGCCGGAGAGCGGGTTTGAATACCTGAGCCCCGCCGTGTCGCTCCTGACCGGCTATTCCACCGAGGAGCATTATGCCGATCCCGGGCTCGCGCTCAAGATCACCCATCCCGATGATCACGGGACGCTGGCCGGCATTTTCAATGGCGTCCATCCGCTTCAAAGCCCGCTCCACGTGCGCTTCATCCGCAGGGACGGCAGCATCGTCCATACCGAGCACTACCTGTACCCGCTTTACGACACCGACGGCGGTTACCTGGGCATGGAGGGCATCGCGATAGACGTGACCGCTCGCACAGTCGCGGAGGATGAAATCAGGCGCCTTTCGGGCGAGATCATGAGATCGCAGGAGAGCGAGCGCCAGCGCGTCGCGCGCGACCTTCACGACGGCATAGGCCAGACCATACTCGCCGCCAAGCTCAATTTCAGCACGTACCTGAAAAATCCGCGTAAGTACCGGGACCGGTTCGACCGCGGAATGCAGTTCATCGACAAGGCGAGCGAGGAGCTGCGCGAGGTCTACATGGACCTCTACCCCTCGATCCTCAGGGACCTGGGGCTCGAGGCGGCGGTGCGCTGGTATGCCAAGAACTGCCTGGAGTCGCAGGGCATCAGGTCCGAAATGAGCCTGAGGCTCGCGAAGAAGCTTCCGCACGAAATGGAGGTGAACCTGTACCGCATCGTGCAGGAGGTTTTTTCGAACATCATCAAGCATTCGCAGGCGCGTATTGTGCGGCTCGACCTGTCGTCTTCCCCGGTGAACGACGCCGTGATCCTGTCAATCATGGACGATGGAAAGGGGCTGGACGCCGAAACGCTCAACGGCCGAAGGGCGCTCTCGGGAATCGCCAACATGCGCTACCGGGCCGAATCGATGAGGGGGACCATCACGCTCAAATCGGGCGGCACGGGGACCGAGATCATGGTCACCGTCCCCATGGCGGAGGCGGGCAAATGAAAAAGGTGAAAATATTCCTTGCCGACGATCACGCGATTTTAAGGGAGGGGCTGCGCTACATCCTGAGCGGGGTGCAGGATTACGAGATCGCGGGCGAGAGCGGCGACGGCCGCGAGGCCTGCGAAATGATCGAGAGGATCAGGCCCGACGTGGCGATCCTGGACATCTCAATGCCCTCCATGACCGGTGTGGAGGTGGCGCGCCGGATCCTCAGGTACCGGCCGGAGGTGAGGATCATAATGCTCTCGCGCCATGACAACGAGGAATACGTGCGCGAGCTTCTCGATTACGGGGTGCACGGATACGTTTTGAAAGACAACGCCGCGGAGGATCTCCTGAGGGCGATTTCCGAGGTGCTCAGGGGCAACATTTACCTGAGCCCGCGCATCATCTCCAGCATCGTCCCTGGCCGCGCGCGCTCCGCCGGTCCCGAGCCTTCGGACACCGACGGTGCATCGGCCCTCCTGTCGCACCGGGAGCGGGAGATATTGAAGCTCATCGCCGAGGGCAAATCGGCGGCTCAAATCGCGTCCGGCCTGTTCCTTTCGGAAAATACTGTGAAGGTGCATCGCTCCAATATAATGAAAAAGCTCGGTATCCACAAGACTGTCGACCTCGTGAAATACGCCATCAGGAACGGGCTCGTGGAGGAGTGAGCGCGTACCCCGAAAGTATTAACCCGTTTTTCCTAGAGTCCTTCCCATAACTAGTACCCCAGAACCTCCGTTTTAATCCCCGGGACTATGGTTCGCGCGCGTGAACAGCGCTATGAATTAATGTGAAGCCATGCCATCAGGGGGGAGGGCCGCACCGTAATGCAGGGCAGGACGCTTACCGATGCCAAGATCCTCATCGTGGAACCCAATCGGGACCTGCGCGAGACCCTCGCGCTTTCCCTCTCCGAATATTTTCACAGGAAAAACATAATCGAGAGCCCCAGCGGCAGGGACGCGCTCTGGCAGGCGACCGCCGCGTTTCCCCGTTATGTAGTCATGAATTACACCACGCTCGACGAGCCGGCGGAAGAGCTCTTGAAGCGGCTCAAGTCGTCCATCCGCGAATTCCAGGGGATCATACTCTACGCGGCCGAGTCCCGTGAGTACGAGCGTGAACTTAAAACGAAGATTTCGCATGACCTTGAGTATCGCGGCATGCTCGTGGTGAGCTACGACGATCTCATGGTGAAGATACGGGCCCTGCTTGAACGCGGCGGCAACGGCCCACAGGCGGCGCCGCGGAAATGAAACGGACAATTACCGGGAGGAAAGTATCATGAGCAAGACAATTCTGGTGGTGGATGATTCCTCGAGCATACGGCAGTTGCTCTCGTTCACGCTCAAGGAGCGCGGCTTTACCGTGCTCGAAGCGGGTAATGGCCTCGAGGCGCTCGCAAAGCTCACCGGCGACAAGATCAGCCTGGTGGTGTGCGACGTGAACATGCCGGAAATGGACGGGATCGCTTTCGTGAAGAAGATAAAGGACGATGCCGCGTACGCGGAGTACCGGTTCACGCCGGTGATCATGCTCACCACGGAAACGGGCGAGGACAAGAAGGCCGAGGGGCGCGAAGCGGGCGTCAAGGCGTGGATCACCAAGCCCTTCACGCCCGACAAGCTGGTGTCCGCGATCGAAAAACTCATCATGTGAAGGGAGGAAGGGGCATGGCGGAACGGGTCTCCATTAAGGCGGGCAAAAAGAAGAAGAACATGCTTCCGGCCCAGGTGATCGGGGAATTGAACGTCTACACCGCCGCGCAGTGCAAGTCCGAGCTCCTCGATCTCCTGGAAAAAACCGGGACGCTCGAAATCACGCTTGCCGGCGTAACGGAGATGGACACGGCCGGCTTCCAGCTTTTAATGATGCTGAAGCGCGAATCCGATCGAGCCGGGAAGGCGCTCCTCCTCACCGCGCACAGCCCTGCGGTCCTGCGCGTGTTCGACCTGTACGGCGCCATAGGCTTCTTCGGGGACAAGGTCCGCGTGGCCGCGTCCGAGCGCGGGAATTACGCGTTCAAATACGGGCTGACGCGGAGGAAACGGACATGAGGGGCACGCATGGCATTTACCTATTTTTTCCGGGACATGGAGGTGCTGGAGTGTGCGGTGCGGCACCTGGTCCCCTTGGTGAGCGGGAGATCGAGGGTGGTCATATGGGACGCGGGCTGCGCCACCGGGGAGGAGCCCTATTCGCTGGCGATCGTGCTTGCGGAACGCATGGGCGAATTTGCGTTCAGGAATCTTGGCATAATCGCGACGGACATGGACGAGAATGGGGCATTCCAGGGCATTATCGAGGCGGGGGAATATACGGCGGAGGCGGTCGCCGCCATGCCTGAGACCATAAGGAGCAAGTACTTCATCCCGGTGAAGGATGGACGGTATTACCTCCTGGATGAGCGCGTGCGCAAACGCGTGAAATTCCTCAGGCACGACCTGCGCTCCCTGGCGCCCGTGCAGGACGGATTCTGCATGGTGGTATGCAAGAACGTGCTGCTGCACCTTTCACACGAGGAGCGCGTGGGAGTGTTCAGGATGTTCCACGGGGCGATGGAGCCGGGAGGCCTGCTCGTGACCGAGCAGACCCAGAATCTGGCCGCTGAGGTTGAGTCGTTATTCGAACGACGTTCAGGCGAGTGCCGGGTGTACTCAAAACTGGAATTACCCGCGCAGCGTGCGCGGAATACGTGAATACATTATGCATGCTTTGCAGCATCACGCAACGCAATGAAGGAGGGAGCGATGTTCAGCAGGATGAAGCTGGGGACCAAGATACTCTGGGGATTCATGATCATGCTCGTTGCGGTGGTCGCTATAGGTTTGATCGGGGTGATAAACCTGAACCGGATCGCAAGCGATAACAAGAAGATGTACGAGGAAAATGTCCTGGGTCTTGTCGCTGTGGGCGATATTGAAAGTTATCTTATTACGATGCGCCTGCACACGGTGTACAGCATAAGCGATAAACTGGTGTATAATAAAAACATCGATGAAAAGGTGCAGGCGATCAGGGATCTCGACACGAAGATCGCCGCGAGCTTCAAGGATTATGAAAAGACGATCACCAGCAGCGAGGACCGCGCGATTTTCAGCGATTTAAAAGCCTGTTACGAAAAATACGTTCCTCTCAGGGATATGATTATCGCCGCGACAAACGCGCAGAACAAGGACGAGGTTGCAAAAACGCTCGCGACCGCGGGACCGTTGGGTGCGAAAATGATAGAGCTCGTGCGCAAGCTTTTCGATTTCAATGAACACGAGGCGGGGGTGCGCGCCAAGAATAACGAACAAGCGGCCTCCATGGCGGGCACGATGACGATCGCGATCTGGATCGCGGCCATACTCGTGGGCCTGGGATTCAGCCTCGTCCTGTACCGGAGCATCGCCCGGATACTGCGGTCGCTCATGAACGAAACGAAACGCCTCACCGAAGCGGCGGTGGACGGCGCACTCGACACGCGCGCCGACGTCGAAAAGATCAACTTTGAGTTTCGTCCCATAGTGGACGGCATCAACGCGACACTCGATGCCGTGATCGGCCCCCTCAATGTCGCCGCCGAGTACGTGGACCGGGTCGCGAAGGGCGAGATACCGGCGAAGATCACCGACACCTACAAGGGCGACTTCAACGAAATCAAGAACAACCTCAACCAGTGCATCGACGCGCTGAACCTCCTGGTCAACGATGCGAAGATGCTCGTGCAGGCGGCGCTTGAAGGCCGGCTGGCCACGCGCGCGGACGCGAGCAGGCACCTGGGAGATTACCGGAAGATCGTGCAGGGCGTCAACGACACGCTGGACGCCGTGATCGGCCCCCTGAATGTCGCGGCCGAGTACGTGGACCGCATCGCGAAGGGGGATGTTCCCTCGAAGATCGCCGATACGTACCAGGGCGATTTCAACGCCATCAAGAACAACCTCAACCAGCTCATCGACGCGCTGAACGAGGTGACCATGACGGCCACGGAGCTCGCGCAGGGGAACCTCCAGGTGACGGTGAAAGAGCGCTCGGCGGAGGACAGGCTCATGCAGGCGCTCAAGAAGATGGTGGACGGGCTCACCCGGGTGGTGGTGGACGTCAAGGGCGCGGGGGACGGCGTCGCCACGAGCGCGAACGAGTTCCAGTCGACGGCCCAGCAGATGTCAAGCGGCGCGACCGAGCAGGCGGCGAGCGCCGAGGAGGTCTCGTCTTCAATGGAAGAGATGAGCGCGAACATCCAGCAGAACGTGGAGAACGCGCAGCAGACCGAAACGATCGCGATCAAGGCGGCGGCGGACGCGAAGGACGGCGGGGGCGCGGTGGAAGAGGCCGTGAAGGCCATGAAGGACATCGCGGGAAAGATCACGATAATCGAGGACATCGCCTACCAGACCAACCTCCTCGCGCTCAACGCGACGATCGAGGCGGCGCGCGCGGGCGAGCACGGGAAGGGCTTCGCGGTGGTGGCCACCGAGGTGAGGAAGCTCGCGGAGCGCAGCCAGGAGGCGGCGGGAGAGATCACGAGGATCTCCTCCGAGAGCGTGAAGATCGCCGAGCACGCGGGCGAGATGCTCAGGAAGCTGGTGCCCGATATCCAGAAGACGGCGGAGCTCGTCCAGGACATCAACGCGGCGAGCCGGGAGCAGCTGTCTGGGGCGGACCAGATCAACCGCGCGATCCAGCAGCTGGACCAGGTGATCCAGCAGAACGCGGGTGCGGCGGAGGAGATGGCGGCGAGCGCCGAATCGCTCTATGCGCAGTCAAAATCGCTCCAGGACTCGATCGGGTTCTTCAAGCTGGGAGTGGAATACAAGCTGGACGACGGCCCGGTGAAGCACCACAAGATACACGTCGCGCACGTGGGCGAGGCGAAGAAGGCGGCGCCCAGGGACGATGCGCAGCATGATTATGAAAAGTTCTAGGGTGCGCGTGCGGCGGTCGTGCGCCGGCGGGATGACCATTTTCCAGTCGCAGGGCGGTGAACCATGAGCATGGACAAGATGAAGCAGTCTTTCATGGCGGAGGCAAGGGAGATCCTCGAGGACATGGAGCACCTGCTCCTGGAGGTCGAAAAGAATCCCGACGACGTGGAGGCGGTGAACGCGCTTTTCAGGGCGGTGCACACCATCAAGGGCTCGTCCGGCATGTTCGGCGTACGTCACGTGGAGGAATTCACGCACGTGCTGGAAAACATGCTGGACCGCGTGAGAAAGGGGGATCTCCGCATCAACGAGGAGATGATGGCAATCATGCTCCCGTCGCACGATCACATGCGGCTGCTCCTCGACCTGCACGAGCGCGGCGAGGACGATCCCCTGGACAGGGAGGCGGCCGGCACGGGCGCGCTCCTCGTCCAGAAGATGAAGCTGTACGGCCAGGAGGCCGGCACCGCAGCCGTGAAGGCTGAGGAGCCGGTTGCCGCGGCGCCGGAGCAGGCCGCCCCGCGGGCGGACGAGGTAAAGAACGAGAACTGGCACATCTCGCTTCGCTTCAACGACCGGGTGTTCGTGAACGGCCTGGACCCGTTTCCCTTCATCAACTACCTGAGGGGCATGGGGGAGATTGTCGACTGCACGGTCGTGACGGACGCGCTTCCCCCGGCGGCGCAGTTTGACCCGGAGAAATGCTACCTGGGATTCGAAATCGAATTCAGGTCCTCCATGACCAAAGAGACGATCGAAAGCGCGTTCGAATTCGTGAAGGACGACGGCGTGATCCGCATCATTCCGCCCCACTCGAGCATCGAGCTCTACAAACAGCTCATACAGGATCTTCCCGAAACGCCCGCGAACATAGGGGAGATGCTGGTGCAGAGCGGGACCATCACGCAGACGGAGCTGTTAAAAGTTCTCGAAAAACAGAAGGAAAACCTGGCGCGCGAGGGCGTCGAGGCCAAGCCCCTCCTGGGCCAGATGCTCGTGGAGGAAAAGATCGCGCCGCGCGAGGTGGTCGAGGCCGCGCTGGAAAAGCAGCGGCAGATCCGCACCATAGAGGAAAAGAACCGGAGGACGATGAGGATCGACGGCGAAAAGCTCGACCAGCTCATCAACTTCGTAGGGGAGCTCGTGTCGGCGGGCGAGAACGTCAAGCAGCTCGCCGCGCAGAGGACCGACGCCGAGCTTATAGAGTCGGCGTCGCGCATGTCCCGCCTCATCGAGCAGATCAGGGAGAGCTCCATGAACCTGCGCATGGTGCAGATAGGCGAGTCCTTCCGCAAGTTCGAGCGCATCGTGCGCGATTACTGCCGCGAGACGGGCAAGGAGGCGGAGCTCGTCATCACGGGCGCCGAGACCGAGGTCGACAAGACGCTCATCGAAAAGATCGGCGATCCGCTCATGCACATCGTGCGCAACGCCCTTGACCACGGGATCGGCACTCCCGATGCGCGCAGAGCGAAGGGCAAGAGCGCACGGGGTACGATTTCGCTCAACGCCTTTCATGAGACGGGCAGCATCGTCATCGAGGTCACCGACGACGGGAGCGGCCTGGACCGGGAAAAGGTGCTCAGGAAGGCGACGGACCTGGGCCTCGTGCAGGCCGGGCAGCAGATGAGCGATGCGGAGATACTCCAGATCATCTTCCGGCCGGGATTCTCCACCGCCGAACAGGTGACGAACATTTCGGGACGCGGCGTGGGCATGGACGTGGTGAAGCGCAACATCGAGTCGCTCCGGGGCGTGGTGGACGTGGAGAGCGCGCCGGGGCGGGGCACCACCGTGCGGATACAGCTCCCGCTCACGATCGCCATCATCGACGGCTTCATGGTGACGGTGGGCGATCTCAACTACGTCATCCCGCTTGACATGGTCGTTGAATGCATAGAGGTTTCCAGGGAAGAGCTTGGCGGGAAGGAGGGGGGGAGCTTCATCAACCTGCGTGGTTCGGTGCTTCCCTACCTGTCCATGAGGGAGTTCCTGGGCGAGGAGGGCGACTTGCCCGCGCGGGGAAACATCATCGTGGTGGAGTACGGGCGCGTGAGCGCGGGCCTCGTGGTAGATAAGCTCCTGGGAGAGTTCCAGACGGTGATCAAGCCCATGGGAAAGGTATTCGGAAAGCTCAACTGGATAAGCGGCGCCACCATCCTGGGCACGGGAGACGTGGCGTTCATCCTGGACGTGCCTCGTCTCATAATGCACGTCAAATCGTCCGCTGAGCCGGAAGCGGCAAGGGTGTGAGGTGACACATGGAAGAATACAATGACGCCGAGCTTGGAAATAAATTTCTCACCTTCTCGATCGGGAAGGAGATATACGGGATGGACATCGGATGCATCAAGGAGATCATGGAGTATTCGAGCGTCACGCGAGTCCCGCGCACGCCGCTGCACGTGCGGGGGGTGCTCAACCTCCGCGGGAACGTGGTGCCCATAATCGACCTTTCGGCGCGCTTCTACGGCTACGCGAGCGCCGTCACCAGGTACAGCTGCATCGTGGTGGTGGAGCTCGATGTCGCACAGGAGCGCATGACCATGGGCGTAATGATCGACGCGCTCAAGGAGGTCGTGGACGTGCAGGAGGAAGACATCGAAAACACACCGGGCTTCGGGGCGAAGATACGCAACGACTTCATCGCGGGCATCGGTAAGGTGCACGGGGAGTTCGTCATCATGCTCAACCTCGAGCGGGTCCTCGACATCGAGGAGCTCGCCGCGTTCGAAAGCCACACGGCGGCCGCTGCCGGGAATGTGCGCGGCTGAGGATGGTCATGGCGCTTCGCGGCGGACATGTTCCGGCACAGGACACGCAGGCGCCCCCGATTGTCGGGCTGGGGATGGAGCTCGGCGACCGGGAATTTGAAACGTTCCGGGCGATCGTGCTCAAAGAGCTGGGAATCTCGCTTTCCGCGGAGAAGCGCGCACTCGTCGCCGGGCGCCTCATGAAGAGGCTGCGCCACTACGGGCTAGCGGGCTACCAGGACTACCTCGCGCTCGCCATGGCCGATGAGCACGAGGACGAGCGCAGGATCCTCCTCAACCTGCTCACCACCAACGAAACGCATTTTTTCCGCGAGAACGAGCATTTCGTATACCTTGAAAAGACCGTGCTTCCCTCGCGGCAGCCGGGCGCGGTCTTCCGCGCGTGGAGCGCCGCATGCTCCACCGGGGAGGAACCCTACTCGATCGCGATGACGCTCGCCGCCCATCTTCCTGAAGGCTCGTGGGAGGTGCTGGGGTCTGACGCGAACGACGACGTGCTCGCGCACGCGCGCGCCGGGGTGTACCCCATTGCCGCACGCGACGAGATCCCGGAGAAATACCTGAAACGATTCTGCCTCAAGGGCGTGCGCTCGCAGGAAGGGAGGCTCCTCATCGACCCCGCCCTCTCTTCCGGCGTGGAGTTCCGCCAGATCAACCTGGTGAAACCGCTGCCCGTCATAGGGCTTTTTGATGTTGTGTTTCTCCGGAATGTCATGATATACTTCAATCAGAAGACCAAGGGTGAGGTGCTCGACAGGATCGTGCCCAGCCTCAAGCCCGGGGGCCGGCTTTTCGTGGGGCACATGGAAAGCCTGGTGGGAATCGGGGGCGATCTGAAAAAGGTTGCGCCTTCGGTGTATCGCACACCATGAAGCTCGAACCCACTCCCCCGTATGTGGTTGAAATTTTCCTGCAGCCGGGGGAATTTTACTGGGGAGACAGGGACACGAGAATCAGGACGCTTCTGGGCTCGTGCGTGGCGATCACCGTCTGGCACCCGGTGAAGAAAGTCGGCGGGATGTGCCATTACCTGCTCTCAAAGAATCCGGACGAGGAGCGCATGGTAATGGATCCCCGTTACGGGGGCGACGCGGTCGCCCTGATAATGAGGGAGATACGCAAGGCGCACACGGAGCCGGGCGAATACCACGTGAAGATGTTCGGCGGCGCGAACATGTTTCCCGGGGTCCTGGGCAGCGACATAGGGCGCAAGAACATCGCCCACGGCAGGGAGCACCTCATGAAGCGCGGATTCGAGATCAAGGCGGCGAAGCTCGGGGGCGAAAGGCCCCATTACATAATATTCGACCTGTGGACCGGCAACGTATGGGTAAAACAGAAAAAATAAAAGTGCACATCGTGGATGATTCGGCGCTCCTGCGCCAGACGCTTGCCGAGATACTGGGGACCGACCCCGAGATACAGGTCATCGGCGCGAGCGCCAACCCGGTATTCGCCGAAAACCATTTCAACAGGGAATGGCCCGACGTCATCATCCTGGACTACGAGATGCCGCAGAAGGACGGGATCACCTTCCTGGCCGAAATCATGGCCCGCAAGCCCACGCCGGTCATCATGTTCACCGCGCACGGCAAGGTCGCCATGCAGGCGTTTTCCGCGGGCGCGGTGGAGGTCCTGTCCAAGCCGGGACTGGAGCTCAAGAAATTCCTGTACGACTCGGAGACCATGCTGATCGACGCCGTGAAATCCGCGGCGCAGGCCGATCTGAAGAAGGTCCGTTTCCGCAGCGCCCCGGTAGTAAAGGTCGCGCCCAAGCTCAGCGCCGACAGCGTGCTCAAGCCCTGGGACGGGAAACAGGTGGACGCCACGAACGAGCGCGTGGTGGTGCTGGGCGCGTCGACCGGGGGGACGCAGGCGATCGAGGAGGTCCTCGCGGCCATGCCCAAGGATTCGCCTCCCTTCGTGATCGTGCAGCACATGCCGGAAAAATTCACCACCGCGTTCGCTGACCGCCTCAACGAAGTGTGCGCCATGGAAGTGAAGGAGGCGTCTCACGGCGACAAGGTGCGGCGCGGGCTCGCGCTCATCGCCCCGGGAAACCTCCACATGCTCCTCAACCGCAGGGGCGACGAGTACTTCGTGGGGGTGAACAGCGGCCCGCTGGTGAGCCGCCATCGGCCCTCCGTGGACGTGCTGTTTCGCTCGGCGGCGAAGAGCGCGGGCAAAAACGCCCTGGGCATCATCCTCACCGGCATGGGCGACGACGGCGCCGCCGGGATGCTCGAGATGCACAGCGCCGGGGCGCGCACGGCGGCGCAGGACGAACGCTCCTGCGTGGTGTTCGGCATGCCCAAGGAGGCCATCCGCAGGGGAGGCGTGGACGAGGTGCTTCCGCTGGACCAGATGCCGGGAATGATATTGAAGCACATGGGGCGGTGATGCCACTATGATCGAAACCGGAACGAAACCCGCCGCGATGCTTGATCCGGAAGCAGTGACGGCCTACCTGCAGGAGGTAAGGACGACCTGCGGCCCGTATCGCGAGTCCATCCAGAGCATCTTTGGCGGGGTGAGGGAATTTCTCATAAATACGGTCCAGGGGCTGGACGAGTTCCTGGGCATGATCGAACCCTACGTGCACTACTTCTATTCGCTGCCGGAGGAGCGCTCCACCGAATGCTTCCTGAACGACGTGGTGCTTCCCCAGCGCGACAACATCGATTACGCGATCGACGAGGCGGTGCACGTGATGCAGATCGACCTGGAAATCTCCACCGAGGTCTCCCAGGCGATCACCAAGAGCTTCGAGCTGCATGGCGGCATAACCGGCATACTCG
>CALMJO010000250.1 GCA_937864375.1 uncultured Spirochaetota bacterium | reverse complement strand
ATGTAATTTCATTCCTTGATTTCTATTTTTATACATGGATGAAGCATTTCGGCCTGGTTGTTTATGAAGATACCTCCTCCGGCGACCAGGTAAAAATTCGTTTGTCCGAAAGGGGGAGAAAGCTTTTCAAGGGTCTCCAGAGCCTTCACTGAAAGCGGGATAGAGGAGTGCGTCCGTACGCCTATCCTTTATCAAGCCACCAGCTTATTGCCCATAATCCATGGGCAGGTTTAAATCATGGAAAAACCAATCATCGAATTAAGAGCGTTGCACCGGAAAGCGTTCCCGGGGGAATCACCCGTTCACTTTTTTTCATGCCCGGGAAGAATAAACCTTATTGGTGAGCACATTGACTACAATGGGGGCCACGTGTTCCCCGCCGCGATTGACAAGAAAATCTACATGGCGATTTCACACAATGACCTTGGTGCCATTCGGCTGAATGACGTTATATTCTGTGCCCGCCAGGATTACGCGTTATCGGATTTTGGAAAAATGAAGAATGTGAGTAAAACCTGGCTTTATCCGTACGGCGCACTCAGCCTGATGGGAGTATCCGGAGAACAGGGTTTCGATATAAGCTACTACAACATGATTCCCTCCGGCGCGGGAGTCTCGAGCTCGGCCGCGATTACCGTGGTGACGCTTTTTGCGACGGCATTGATGATCGGAAGAAGCATTCCCGGCGCGGACCTGGCGAGGATGGGGCAGAGGGTGGAAAAGGAATTCGCAGGCGTATCATGCGGAATCATGGACCAGTTTGCCGTCATCCACGGCCGAAAAAATGAAGCGATGATCCTGGATACCAGGGATTTGTCGTACGAATACGTGACGATAGATTCTCAACGGGTTCATTTCCTTCTCGTGAACAGCGGAGTAAAACACTCGCTCAGGGAGAGCGAATATAATACCCGGAGAAGGGAATGCGAGGATGCGCTGGCGCTGCTGCAGTCGGCGGGGGCTCCCATAAAGCATTTGTGTGATCTCGATGTGCAGGGATTCGATCGCTTTGGCGGAATCCTGCACGGTTCTCTTCATAAACGTGCGCTTCACGCCGTCTCGGAAAATTCCAGGAGCATCCGTTTCTTAAATGCCTTGAAGCGAGGAAGCCTGAATGAAGCGGGTGAGCTGCTTTACGAGTCGCATGAAAGCCTCCGTACGAACTTCGAGGTAAGCATTCCTGAATTGGATACGATGGTGGAATGGACACGCGATATTCAAGGGGTGTACGGCGCAAGGATGATGGGTGGGGGCTTTGGCGGATGCAGCCTGAACATGGTCGAGCGCGACAAGGTGAAGGGATTCACCTCGGAAATGAAGAAAAGGTTCGAGGAGGCGTTCGGAAAAAGAGCCGAGGTGTTCGATTGTACGATTGATGACGGGGTGAAAGAGCTGACGTAAACCTGGTTGAACCCTCCAATTTAGAGCAAATTTTTATTGCATTATATGATACCGGCTGGTTTCTGTATTTCATTCTATTTTCTGGAGGTATTTATGAAAAACATGCGCAGAGTGTTCTCGAGTTTCATGCTGGTCGCGTTTATCCTGATTATTCCGGTTTATGCTGTGGAAGATAAGCACTTCATTCAGTCGGACGATTATTTCATCGCAGAAGATGAACTGGGCACCAAGGAATGGATGTACGTGAGCATCGCGAAGATGAAAACCCCGGCGAAGCCCGAAACGAAAAACGAGGCTGAGTTCATGAAGGTGACCGACGGGAATGACGTGTGGACGCAGTATTACTGGCAGACAAGGATTGCCACTCCGGACGATTTCAAGCTGGGCACCGTGGTGATCATCTTCGAACAGGGCGGAGACAACGAGATTTACAGGGCCCCCAAGACGAAGGAAGAGGCGCGCCAGGTCAATTGGTTCATGGCAAAAATCACCGACGTATCTGACCTTTACAAGAAGTATGTCACTGTATCGGGCGGATACAAGACAAGTATTGATAATATGCGGGTAAAGGTGAGCACCGAGGCGCCAAAACCCAAGGTAAGAAAGTAACAGATCCGTTCATACTGATTAAAATACCCGCCCTGAAAGGGGCGGGTTTTTTAATCGTCCCCCGCCTCGATGCATCCATCATCCGGTGTTCGCATAAAACCCTGTCCAACGGTTATCACTTGACGAAACGATGGTAGTTTTGTACCTTACTCAGGCAGGGGACGAAATGGTTTCGACTGCAATGGCTCGTCTATAGCTGCATGCCGAGTGTGCCGTCATCTCGTAAAAATGGCGGAAATAAACGTAAACGCAAACAGCGACTACGCACTCGCAGCTTAAGCTGCGACGTTCCTGGCAAGTTTGATCCTCTGGGACTGCCATGGGGCGTAAAACACAGCGGATAGCGACCGGTTTCGTTCCCGAAGCCGGCGCGAAACACTAGGGAAACAGGTCCCAGGGACGGTGCCCTTTCCTGGATGAGGGACTTAAATTTAAATGAAAGGGACACGCATGTAGAGGTTATAGAGGTGTGTTGTAGGACGCGGGTTCGACTCCCGCCGTCTCCAACTCCTACTCTTTAACAAATTTATGTTTCTTCATCGCGATAACCAGCCTGTCGCTGATCTTATCGAGAAGCCTGTTCCTGATGGTTTCGGAGTTGGATTCATCGATTTCGAACTTGTCCGCCTGCCAGTCAAGAAAGGCCGGTTGAAGGTTTTTATCGACAATACAAATCGTTGAATCGAAATCCATGTACTGCATCTCCGTAGAAAAGATGCAGTATACTTCATAGAAAATCAGTCCATCGAGCTTCTTTTCCTCCATGATTTTCCTGAGTTCTGTTTCGTTGCTCCTGAGATACATGTTGATCACGCCCCTCGATTTGAACTCGAGGAATTTACGGCCTTCGTCTAACTGGTAAAAGCGATCCAACTCGGAAGTATATGAAGAAACCGAATCACTAGTCTGGGTGAGGATGATCAGGCCCTTCTGCGCCGTCAAGCCGCCCAGCCATTGCGATACGCTCTTGATATACTCGTCCTTTTCGATCTTGCTGTTTTTGGATATGCGGATTATGAGCCCCGCGTTACCGATTGATTTCAGGAGCGAGCTCTTACTGGTGACTGTATCGGTAGAATAGGTGGAGCATGACACCGCGAAGATAACAAGTAAGAGCGCAGTGATAAGAAGTCGTTTCATGGTTTCCTCTTGGGCCTACTTTTTTATGAGCGATTTCCCGAGCTGGAACGCTTTCAGGTTCATCTCGACGAATTTTTCCTTGACCTGCGCGCGGATCGCATCCTCCCACTGCGCGGGGCTGAACTCAAGAAAGTTTGAAAGGACTCCCAGCATGACGATATTCAGGGCCTTTTTGCTGCCGGCTTCCTTGAGGGCATTGCCGGTATCGACCAGGCGCGTGTTGGCCACATTTGCGGCAAGCCAGGATTCGATATCCTCGGGGTATTTGTCGAGCCCGGCTTTCACTGGCGCCGGATCCACCTTGTCGTTGTTGACGATCAGCGTTCCGCCCTTTTTTAAATAGTCCAGCTTTCTCATGGATTCGAGCAGCTCGAAGGAAACCACGTAATCGGCCGTTCCCTTTTCAATAAGCGGAGAATACACGGTGCTTCCGTAACGGACGTTGCAGTCGACGCTTCCCCCACGCTGCGCCATGCCATGAACCTCTGATTCCTTGACGTCGTACCCCGCGTTTATGGCCACCTGCATGAGAATTTTGCTCGCAAGGATCACACCCTGCCCGCCAACGCCGGCGAATATTACGTTTTGCATATAGTCCTCACTTGGTAAGAATGCACTTTCTGGTTGAAATGATCACTGACGGTTCCTGAGCGGCAACCTCTTCCCGTACGGCGGCCTCGAACTCGGCCGTGTTCTTGGGATCAATCTTGCGGACGCGCTTTACGCCCACGGCGCGGCATAGGAGCTCCAGATCTAGCTCGTGCGTCTCCTCGCCCATCAGGGTCCTGCCGGTCCCGGGGTTATCCTGGTGCCCGGTCATCGCGGTGACGCGGTTGTCGAGGATGAGCACGGTCCCGGTGCCCCTGTTGTAAACGAGGTCGATGAGAGGGGTGATGCCCGAATGTATGAAAGTCGAGTCGCCTATCACCGCAACTGAATTGCGCGCCATCTTGTCGCCCTGGGCCTTTTCGAAACCCAGATGCATGCCGATCGATGCGCCCATGCAGCCCTGGCTGTGCATCGCCGAGTAAGGCGGCAGCGCTGCGAGGGTGTAACAGCCTATATCGCCGTTTACCACAAGGTCGAGCTTCTTTAATACATCGAACACGAATCCGTGGGGACAACCGGCGCACAGTGCGGGCGGTCTCCCCGGAATCTTGGAAGAGTACGCAGGGATATCGTTCAGTGGACGTTTCTTGTTGAGCGCCAGGTCGACGATCTCGGGGGTAAGCTCTCCCAGGATGGGGATGATCTCCTTGCCGATGGGTTTGTAGCCCATCGCGCGAACGTGGTCTTCGATGAACGGATCGAGCTCTTCCACGACGTAGAGTTCTTCGACCTGGCCGGCAAATTCGCGGATCTTCGCATCCGGGAACGGCCAGGTGAAGCCAAGTTTTAGGACCGAATCGTCGGGACAGACTTCCTTTACGTACTGGTAGGCGACGCCGTTGGTGATGATGCCGCGCTTCCTGCTTTTCCATTCGATGGTATTCAGGTCAGATTCTTCGGCGAATTTCGTAAGAACGGGCAACTGTTCCTCGATGAACTTGTGCCGGGGACGCGCGTGCGCGGGGAGCATCACGTATTTCTGGAAATTGCGGACGAAGGGCTTGAGGGTGTCCGGTTTTCTCTCGCCCAGCTCCACGATGCCCTGGGAGTGCGCGATGCGCGTCGTGATGCGTACGATCACCGGCCTGTCGAACTGCTCAGAAATTTCAAAGGCGCGACGCGTGAACTCCCTGGCCTCGGCGGGGCTTGTGGGTTCGATCATGGGGACCTTGGCGGCGCGGGCGTAATGGCGGTTGTCCTGTTCGTTCTGCGAGCTCCACGCCCCCGGGTCGTCGGCGTTGATGATTACGAGCGCGCCGTTCACCCCGGTATATGAAAACGTGAAAAGCGGGTCGGCCGCGACGTTGAGCCCCACATGCTTCATGGCCGCCATGGAGCGCGCCCCGGCGACCGCAGCTCCCGCGACCACCTCCAGCGCCACCTTTTCATTGGGGGACCACTGGGCCCTGATCTCCGGAAAATCCCGGGCAATCGCTTCCAGTATCTCGGTACTGGGGGTGCCGGGATACGCG
>CALMJO010000249.1 GCA_937864375.1 uncultured Spirochaetota bacterium | reverse complement strand
GGTCGTGCACACGGGCGATTTTTTTCACCGGCCCTCTCCCGCCAACCGCCCCCTGATCGAGGGAATGGCGGGCCTGCGGCGGCTGGGCGACGCAGGGATCCCGGTCGTCATGATCGCCGGAAACCATTCCACCCCCCGGACGGTTTACACCAGTCCCATCCTCAAGGCGCTGCGCTCGGTGCCGGGGGTGCATCCCGTCTTCGAGCAGCGCTACGAGCGCGTTGAGCTGGACGGCGCGGTTTTCCACGGGGTGCCCCATATCAACGACGAGCGCGAGTACGCGCGGGAGCTCCGTCTGGCGGAACCGGTCCCCGGGAAGCTGAACGTGCTCATGTTGCACACATCCGTGGGGAAGGGCTTCCTCATGGAGGAATACGGGGAGCGCGTGCTGGACGAATCGCTCCTGGACGGTTACGACGGGTTCGATTACACCGCGCTCGGCCACTGGCACAATTTCCAGAGGGTGAAGCGGATCGGGCACGCCTGGTACGCGGGCTCCACCGAGAGGCTGAGCGACCGCGAGGCGGGCGTCCCCAAGGGCTGCGCCCTGGCGGAGATCGGGGATGGGGCGGCGAAGGTGAAATTCCTCCCGATCGAGACGCGGCCGTGGCTGCGCCTGGACGTCAAGGGCTGCTCCGGCAGGGGAGTCGAGGAGATCAGGAAAGAAATTTCCACGGGCGCGGAGGCGGAGCACTTGGGGGCGATCGTGAGCCTCTACCTGCACGACCTCCTTCCCGACCAGGGCGCCGGGATTCCCAACGCCTGGATCGCCGCGCGCTTTCCCGGGGCTCTCAGCGTGCTCGTCCGAAGGGTGTACCGGGCGGGACGCGCGCGCTGGGAGGACGGGGGCGCGCGTTCACAGGGGCTGGAGGACATGTTCGCCGCCTACCTGGCGAAGGAGGTCGCGGACGGGGCCGAGCGCGCGCGCATACAGGCGCTGGCCGCGAAGTACTTTCACCGCGACGAAACCGAGGGGAGGGAGCCATGATACTCGCACGGCTGTCCATGCGCAACTTCAAGCAGTACCGTGAGCAGGACATAGAGTTTCGCGAGGGGCTCGTGGGCATCATAGGGCGCAACGGCGCCGGGAAGTCGAGCATCTTCGAGGCCGTGCTCCTGGCGCTCTACGGGGAGATTCCCTTCATGAAGGAGCACCTGCGCACAAGCGGCGCGGGTGAGAAGGAGCCCGTCACCGTTGTCCTGGAGTTCGAAGTCGCCGTGAAGCGCTACGCCGTGAAGCGTGAGTTCCGCGGGAAAGCGCTTTCGCCTAACGCGGAGCTCCGCGGTCCGGACGACGCGCTCGTCGCGGCCGGCCAGAAGGAGGTGACCGCCGCGGTCGAGCGGCTGTTGGGCATGGGGGCCGACGCCTTCACCCGCTCGGTGTTCGCCGGGCAGAAGGACCTAGGGGCCATCTCCTCCGTCAGGGGCGCCGAGCGCCGCCTCCTAGTCCGCCGCATGGTGGGGATGGAGCGCATCGACGCGGTGCAGGGGCTCGTGCGCGAAGAGCGCAACGATCTGAAAAAGGTCATCGAGGGCCAGGAGGCCATGCTCTTGGGCGGCGGGGAGATTGTGCAGAGGGAGCGTGAGCTTCAGGACCTGACGCGCAGGGCCGGGGATGCGGAGAAGTCCCTCAGGAAGCTTGCCGCGGAGCTCGCGGTCGCGCAGAAGTCATACGAGGACGCCGGCCGGAAATTCGATGCCCTGCAGGAGCTTGGACGCGCCTTCACCGGGGCGAGCACGAAGCTGGAGGGTGTGAAGAAATCGCTCGAGGCCGCGGAAAAAAATCTCGAAGAGGCATCCGGGCGGCGCGCCCTGCTGGAAAAGGCCGAGGAGGAGCGGGCTTCTCTGCTTGTTCAGGAGGCGGCCTGGGCAGACGCGAAGGCCGCGAAGGAAGGGTTCGACGCCCGGCGTGAGAAACACGCCAGGGCGGGCGCGATCCAGGCGCAGCGTGCGATCCTCGCGGGAGATCTTGAAAAGCTCGAGTCGGGCCTCCTGGCGGAGCGCGCCATCCTGGACGGGTATCGCGACCTGGACAAAAGGCGCGCGGAGGCGGCGCGCGCGCTCGAGCGCGCCGACGTAGCGCTGGAAGCGCTCTCCGGCGAGGAAATGTCGCTCAAGGCGGCGGCCGGGCGCGTGGAGGGCCTCATCCGCGACCGTGCCGAGCGCATGGAGAAAATCAGGAAGCTGGGACGGGACGCCGAATGCCCCACTTGCCTTCGTCCCCTCGACGAGGCCTACGAGTCCACCCTCGCGCGCTTCGCGGAGGAAATCGCGCGCTACCAGGAGCACGAGCTCGCGGAATGCACGAAGAGGCAAGCAGATACGGCAGCCAAGCTCGCGGCCACGAAGGAAGAGCGGGAGCGCCTCGCAGGCGATGTCAATGACCTGGGGGCCGAGGCGGCCGCGCGAAATGCGCGGCTGGAGGGAGCCGCGAAGATGGAAAAACAGGCACTGGAAAAAAAGAGTGTAATGAAAAAGCTGGAAGACCAGGAGGCTGCGCTGGGCGAGGTCGACTACGACGAGGCGGCGCACGCCGCCGTGAAGGAGAGCTTTGCCGCGCTCGAGAAGGCGCACGAACGCTTCGTGGAGCTTTCGGGAAGGTTGGAGGAACGTCCGGCGCTGGACGCCAGGATCGCCGCGATCGAAAAAGAGCGCGCCTCGCGCTCGCGCGAGGCGGCGGGCCTCCTTGAAAAAATTTCCGGCATCCCCTACGACGCCGCCGGGCACCGCGCGGCGGAGGAGGAGCGCCGCGTCGCGGAGGAGGCGCGCGACGGCGCGCGCTCCCGGCATGACGAGCTCAAAGACAAGCGCGCCGCGATCGTGAACGAGGCGTCCCTCCTCGCGCGGCGGCTCGAGGAAAACGCGGGGCGCATGAGGACCGCGAACGCCTCGCGCGCGGAGCTCGAGTCGCTGCACCGGCTGGACGCGCTCATGGACGGGTTCAAGACCGCCGTCCTCGACCGTGTGCGCCCCTTCATCGCGGGCTATGCCGGCCGCCTGTTCACGGAGCTCACGGGCGGGAGGTATGAATCGATCCACGTGGACGACGACTTTGGCTTCCACATCATGGACGAGGGAGCGTACTATCCAATCGACCGCTTCTCCGGCGGCGAGGTGGACCTCGCGAACCTGTGCCTGCGCATCGCGATCAGCCGCGCCGTAAGCGATCTCGCGGGGGGCGCCTCCATGGGCTTCCTGGGGTTCGACGAGATATTCGGCAGCCAGGACGGCGAGCGCCGGCGTGCGATCCTCGCCGCCTTTCACCGGCTGAAGGAGCAGTAC
>CALMJO010000248.1 GCA_937864375.1 uncultured Spirochaetota bacterium | reverse complement strand
GTGCCATGCGCAAAGAGAGAAACCGGAGTCGAATCGGAAAATGATCCCCGGGCATTCCCAAACGAGAAGCAATATCAAACAGAAATCAATGGATTCGCTCGCAATGGGAATTCTTGAAATGGCACTTGAGTTTCCAGTTACCGGATTGATCGGCATGTCGTACCAGCTGCACTATTATGAAGACATGCCGGTTCTTCCGCGCGGAATTTTCATTATCGATGTTCCTGGTCACAGCATTGATCATAAAGCCGTCATTCTTGAGGGTGCGGCGTCCAGGGCGCTGGTTTCGGGAGATGCGCTGTTTCATCGTGATCACGCTGAATTCCCTTTTATTCCTTCATTGAATTATAACGAAGACCTGTATAGACGAAGCCTGGAAAGGATCATTCGATTCGAAGGATTCATCGTGCCGGGGCATGATCGGATCTTCAGCAACCACACGAAGGAATACCTGGAGACGAACAGGCTTCTTGAGCTATAGCCGATGATCGAATGTTTCTAACGAAATAGGGTATGAGTTTATAAGCACGGTCGACATGCGAAATGATTCGGGATCCTATTATTCTAACGCACCCTGTCATGTCGGTGAAGATGATCGGGGAAGAATCTTGGATTCATTATCAGGATTTTCCTGTATTGAGGCATTGCCGGGAACCTGCATGGCATCAAGATCCGACTCGATAGGAATCATGGAAACGTCTGAATATTTTGATTCTTGGAGGTATAAGGTATGCGCGCAATAGTGCAGACTAAAGAGGGAATAGCTCTTAAAGACCTGGCAAAGCCAGCCGTGGCGCCGGGATTTCTCCTAGTGAAGGTGAAGGCGAACGCGATCAATCGCGCCGATGTCATGATGATGCACGGCGCCGTCCACGGCGGCGGGGGCTGGGGAGAGGGAGCCGAAACTCCATTCGGATTGGAATGGGCCGGTGAAGTTGTCGAGGTCGGCGAGGGGGCCAAGCTTTACAAGGTCGGTGATCGCATCATGGGGTCAGGCGCGGGAGCGTTTGCCGAGTACAAGCTCGCGCATCCGTTCGGCGTTTACCCCATACCGGACAGCATGTCCTACGAACAGGCGACCTGTCTGCCCGTTGCCCTGCAGACAATGCACGATGCGGTGGTAATCAACGGCAAACTAGCGAAGGGACAGACCATATTCTTCCAGGGAGGGGGCTCCGCGGTCGGCATGATCGGGATGCAGATCGCACGATACAGGGGAGCCGGAAAAATCATCGCCTCGACCAATAAGGCGGAGCAACTCGCGAAGTTGAAGGAGATCGGGGCGGACGTGACGATCAACACCGGAGACAGGGACTGGGTCGAACAGGTTCTCAAGGCAACCGATGGAGCCGGTGTGGACGTCCTGATCGATTTCGTCGCCGGGCCGACGGTGGTTGACAGTCTCCGCTGCATGAAGGTCGCGGGCCGCATGATCAACATAGGACGCATGGCGGGGGAGAGCGGCGAATTCAACTTCGACCTTCACAACATGAATCGAATCCAGTATATAGGCTGTTCGTTCCGCGCGAGAAACATATTCGAATCAATGGAGGTTGTCCTGAAAACGGCGATGAGCCTGTCCAGCGCGCTCAAAAAGGGTGCCTTCAAGATGCCTATCGACAAGGTGTTCCTTTTTGAAAAGTTCATGGATGCGCTTGTGCGAATGGATAAAAACCAGCACTTCGGAAAGATTGTGCTGGTGCAGGAGTGAGGTCGTCCTTGCAAAAGCGGTAAGGTGCTGTTCGCAATTGATAGATGATGGTAAAGATTAACAAATTTTATATTCGAGGTTTCAACATATGGAAATGATGGGTACGATCAGTCAGCTCGGTTATATCGTCAAGGATCTCGATGCCGCGCTGAATTTCTGGGTCAAGGTGCTGGGCGTGGGGCCCTGGGCGGTGGTGAAGGATCTTTCGCCCACAAATTTCAACTATCGCGGGAAACCCGGCGAGCTTGTCATGGACTGCGCGGTCGCAAATTCCGGCGACCTGCAAATTGAACTGATCCAGTCGAAAAGCAAAAGCCCCAACTTCTACACGGAATGCCTTGAAAAGGGAATGACCGGCATCCACCATGTCTCCTTCTGGCAGGATCCCGCTCACTTTGACGATGCGTACAATCACCTGGTCTCAAATGGGTTCAAGCTCGCGCAGTCCGGCGAGGTGGGCGGCCCCGACGGTAAATTCGCATACCTCGACAATGAGAACTATCCAGGGGTAATCATCGAAATCTCCAAGCTGGGCGGACCAAAGGCGATAATGTACCGGGTCCTCGCGGATGTCTGCAGGTACTGGGACGGGGAAGACCCGATCCGATATTTTGAGATTTGATTGCTGATGTAGCCGAGATTACGTCGTGTACGCAGTTTGGATATTTTTGTAAGCATTCAAGTGGTTGTTGAGCAAATCGGCAACCGCTGGCATTGGTGCGGGCGGAACGGGAGCCCTGGGTGACTTGCAGCAAAGGGAGAGAGCAACGGAACCAACTTATCAACAATCCCAAAATTAGGGAAAATGAAAATGACCATAAAAATGAAGAAGAGAGACATGGGGCTGATCATCCTCGGTTTCCTGGTCGCCGGTTTTGCTGCATGGTGGATCGTTTCGGCGCCGAGGAACAAGGTTATTACCGATACGAAGGCCGGCTTTATTTTTCGTAATGTAACGATTGGCGCACCGGACGCCTCCGCGTTAGGCTCTTTTTACAGGGACGTGTTTGGTTTCGAGGTCCTGAAGGATAATGGCGAATGGAACTTCACAGGACCGGATTCAAAGGGTATTTTGCTCAAAGCCCCGGGATACGATGCCGACGGCCCCACGTTCAGAATCGTTTCTTCCAGTATGCAGACCAGGCAGGGCCCGCTTGGAGTAAACGACCTGGGATTTGCGCATATCTGTTTTGAGGCGGACGACGTGCGCGGCACGGTAAAAAAAATAGTCGCAGCGGGCGGTTCGATTATTAGCACCTTCCCGGATATCGAGAAGGAAGTGTGCGTTTACACCAAGGATCCAGCGGGCAACATCGTAGAGGTGCATGTTCCTACGCCGTCATCGATAACCCCGCAGGCCATGGTAAGGTTCGTGGGGTCGGTCCTCCGCACGAAGATGAAGCTGAATCCGTCAAAGGATGCCCTGATCCGTTTTCTGCATGTGAACATCGTATCGCGGGATTGGAATCAACTGAAGAACTTTTACCAGGCGGTTTTCGGGTGCACTCCGTTCGGGGCCCGACGAGATTACAATGACGAATGGATCGCCAACGTGGTCGGCATCAGGGATGTGCGGGTTGAGGGCCGGCACGTCGCGGTTCCGGGGTATAGCCTGGGAGGGCCTACGCTCGAGATTTTTACTTACAGCAAAAAGGCGAAGCAGGGACCGCTGGACCTGATGGATCGGGGTATAGTCTCCGTTGGCTTTGATATAGGGGACATCGCAACAACCCTGAGGGCAATAGTAAACGAAGGTGGTACGGTGGTCACTTCAAGGGGAGACGGCTCGGCAATTGTAAAGGATCCGGACGGCAATACCATCCAAATGAAACGGAGAACGGTAAATTGAATAATCAGCATTATTGTCGTAACAGGAGCAGCTAGCATGACTGGAAAGAAATTAACCCTGGCCGCTCTCGGCTGTACGGGCCATATAACTGAAATCTTTATCAGAGGCTTTATTGGGGAGGGGATCCACGTGCGTCTTCTCGCCAGGAACCCTGAGGACGTTTTTGTCCGTTACCCCGAGGCCGATGTAGTCAGGGGG
>CALMJO010000247.1 GCA_937864375.1 uncultured Spirochaetota bacterium | reverse complement strand
TCTCATTTCGAATTACAATAGTGCCGATATTCTCCAGACTTATACAGTAAAAGAATACTGGAATTCCACAACAATGCTAACTCTGAATGGCACATATAATGCGGGCGGTGAGATTATAACCGAAAGCACCATGACATATAATGACAAGGGTGTATTGATTTACCTGTGTACCAAGGCACCGAATATTATACATACAATGACATTTGATTCAATAGGCCACATGGAATCCCAGTATCTTTACCACGCCGATGGCTCAGATTGGTTCCATCAAATTTATTCAGGCTGGGTGGACAATTATACCTACACCATGGAGTGGTATGAACCAAACCTGAAAAGCCGCTATGTATATACCAGACTCGAGGACACCAATTATTGGTATAATGAAGCCGGGAAATATGTAAGGGGTTCGGTAACTAAATATGATGCAAACAGGAAAATTTTAAGAGTAGACGGATATTGCTATGATGTTGATACCTACGAGGAAATTGGCCTTGGAAATTTCAGTAACTATTCCTACAACACGCAAGGCCTGGAAACTGACGTTGTGGGAACGGTAATCTATTGGAATTCCTCGGGTGGGTGGCACGAAATCGGAAGAGAGGTTTACCTGGGAAAGTACTCAACATACGATGTCAACGGGAACCTGCTCACTTCGTATACCTACAGGTATGACGAGGACCCCGACAATCCAAAAATAGGCGTGGTACAGACTTGGGACGATGACGGACACATGCTCTCAAAAACCGAGATCAGCGATTACAGTACGACCCTGAACGACTCGTGGGAATACACGGACGGCAGGCTCACAAAGTACTCGCACGGCACCCCTGACCTGGTGTCGTACGACGTCTACGAGTACGGGAGCGACTAAGGCGTCGCAACGATTCGAAAAAATAAATTCCGCTCCGCCTGGCAAGACGCGCCATCGTCCGCGCTGGCGTCTTCCACGGTATGAGCCTTATCCCGCAGCCGCCCTTCATGGGGGATGACGAGATAGCGGCTTAACGGCGATTGAAGAGATAAGACTTTCGGATTTCGGCTAACGTCATTTCACTTAAATCTCCTTGCCCCCTCCGGGGGTGCGGGGGTTAAACCGTCCTCCCCGCCTGGTCGCCCTCGTGGATCGCTTCCAGCAGCCGCCGCGGGCTCTTCGCGTCGCCCACGGTGATGCGGGTAATTCCCATCCCGGTGATGATTCCCTCGAGCGCGTTGTCCGGCTTCGCGCCCATGGCAGTGATCACGCTGGCGGCCAGCAGCGTCGACTCCGTCTCTCCCTGCTTGAAGCTCACACCGCCATCATCGATCTTCGTCACCGTTGCGCCCACGATGATCGTTCCGCCGCCGTCCTTGATCCGTTTATGGAGGAAGTATCCATGAGCCGTGTGCTTGCCCACGGGATAGCGGGGCTGCATCTCGACGATGGTGGATTGAATGCCTTGTGCAAGCAGGAAGTCCGCCGTCTCCATTCCCACGTACCCCGCGCCCAGGACGACCACGGGACTTTTAACCGCGGCCTTCCCCGTGAGCACGTCGCGCGCGTCGAAAACATTGCCGCCCTTTATTCCTGGAATGCTCGGAGTTGAAGGGAACGCGCCCGCGGCGAGGATCACCGCGTGGGGCTTCTGCGCTTTCAATAGTTCTCCCGTGACCTCGCGTCCGTACTGGATCTTCACGCCTCCCTTTTCGAGCCGCCGGAGCGCCCAGTCCACCCAGGTCCAGAAGACCTTCTTGTGTGGCGGCTTGGTGGCCGACTGGAGCTGCCCGCCGGGCACCGCCTCTTTCTCGAAGATCTGCACTGAATACCCTCGCTCCACCGCGACGAGCGCGGCCGAAAGCCCCGCCGGTCCCGCGCCCACGATCCAGAGGCTCTTCGCAGGGTCGGCCTTCGCGGGCGCGCCCTTGAATTCCCTCCCGACCTCGGGGTTGAAGCTGCAGGTGGTCGATTTCATCTCGTAGCTCAGGCGCTCGATGCATCCCTGGTTGCAGGCCACGCACCAGCGGATGTCATCGATCCTGCCTTCTTTCACCTTGTTCACGAAATCGGGGTCGGTCAGCTGCTGCCGGCCGAACGAGATGAGGTCCGCGTCGCCGCGCGCGAGCGCGTCCTCCGCCATCTGCGGGTCCGCGATGCGGCCCACGGCGATGACCGGCACCTTCACCGCGTCCTTGACGGCCCTGGCGCGGAAGATGTTGAAACCGGCGTCCGTGTCCATGGAGGCAATGCTCAGGTTTCCCGGCGTGGAATACACGCCCACGGAGGCGTGTATGGCGTCCACCCCCGCCTCGACAAGGCGCGGCGCGAGGCGCTTCATGAATTCGATGTCGTACCCGCCGCGGATGAGCTCGTCGGTCGTCACCCGGATAATGACGGGAAAATCCGGTCCCACCTCCCGGCGCACCGCCGCAGCGATATCGAGGGCGAAGCGCATCCTGTTTTCCTCGGACCCTCCGTAGGCGTCGGTTCTCTGGTTGGAGAAGGGGGACAGGAATTGTGTGATAAGGTAGCCGTGCGCGCCGTGAATCTCCACGGCGTCGAACCCCGCCTTCCTGGCCCGTCCCGCCGCCTTCGCGTAGGCGTCGACCACCTCCGCGACGCGCTCCAGGCTCATCGCCTCGCACGGCTGGTTCAGGATGACGCTGGGAATGCCGGAGGGCGACTCGGGCTTTCCTCCGGC
>CALMJO010000246.1 GCA_937864375.1 uncultured Spirochaetota bacterium | reverse complement strand
GTCATGAAAAGTGGAATGCATCCCGCCCGCCGTCATTCAAAAACTGTTTGCAATACTATACCGAGTGCCCCATTACGGAAGCACTTTTTCTCCCGGAGGCCTCAGTGGGCGGTCGCACCTCTCTCATTCTCTGCCAGCCGGACGCACAGCATGGATGCAGCGCCTGCTGCGGCCTGTTTAACCTGCGGGACATCACCCGCGGGAACCTCCTGGCGTTCCTGGGACAAGGGCGCGTACGCGCGGAGAGCGCCTGCACGGACGGCGGAGACAGGGTTCATCCTCCCCGGGAAACGGTACGCGATCCGGGCTCCCACGTATGTCCCTACCAGGGGTTTCTCGACAGGACAGAATTAAAACCAGGTTGTCTTCTGCACCCCCTCCACTACGGGCAGGACCTGCGCGGGCGCTCGCTGTTCGGGAGCAAAATCTGCGGGGATTACCAGTGCCCCGCCCATTATATTTTTACTGACGACCACGTGCGAATTCTTCTACACTCCATCGACGACTGGTACCTTTACACGGTCGCGGTGATCGATCCGGAATCGTTCGTCTGGATGACCCAAACCTTGTTGGGCAGTACCGGGCAGGAGGGGCGTGCAGACGACAAATCCGCGGTGCGGCGCATGCTTACGAAGGCGCTCATGATACATGCCCAACACCTTAGCGAGCTTGACACGCCGGTGTTCCATTACGCGCTCTCGGAATACCGGTTGCACATGCATACGTTTTCTCTCGGTTCCGACTCAGATGCACGGCGGGCGGAGCGGGAGAGGATAATCGACGAGTGCGCGTCCCTATGCCTTTGAATCACGCTGCCGCACTATCGCCACCACGTCGCGCACCTTCTGCGAGCTGTTTTTGTCCATGATGAGTATGTCCTTCCCGGACTCCACGACCACGATGTTCGAAAGCCCCACCAGCGCGACCCTGCTGCTCTCGGTGAACACCGAGCAGTTCCTTGAATCGATGAAAACCATTCGGTCGATCTCGGGGCTCCGGTTCATGTTCGCGTCCGGCTTCAGGATATCGTCAATGGAGTTCCAGCTGCCGAGGTCGGCCCACCCGAAATCGGCTGGAATGACGACGCGGTTTTCGGCCTTTTCCATGATACCGTAGTCGATCGACATGGACTCGATTTCCGAAAAAACCTTTTCTTTAACCGACCACGGTGCGGGGTCATTGGAGGCGATCTCGCCGGGATTCATTTTCCTGAGCGGGTCAAACGAGAAATAATGGTTCGGCATGAGCCTCATGAAATTCTCGAGGATTCGGGAGGTCTTCCACGCGAAAATGCCGCTATTCCAGAAATAGTTGCCCTCCAGGATATAGCGCTTCGCCTTTTCCAGGTTCGGCTTCTCCACGAACATGTCCACGCTCATCACCGAGGCGCCGTCGTTGAGCGCCTTGATGTAACCGTAGCCCGTCTCTGGATACTCAGGCTTGATACCTATGGTAACGAGCTTTCCCGCGACCGCCTGTTCGACGGCGATCCGGAGCACGGACGCGAAATCATCGTTCCTCTTGATGTAATGGTCTGCGGGAAGCACGATCATTATTGAATCCTCGTACACTCGTGAAAGGTACGTCGCAGCATAGAGCACCGCGGCGGCGGTGTTCCTGGGCATGGGTTCGGAAAGTATGATTCCCTTCATGCCCGTCTTGTCGAGCTCCTCTGCCGAGTCAGCCTCGTAACGCCGCGCGCTCACGATGAGACACATGGCGGGATCCAGGGGCATCAGCCTCTTTATCGTCTGTTCCAGGAGTGTGCCTTCCCCGGAGAGATTGTGAAACTGCTTGGGTTTTTCCTCGCGACTGAGCGGCCATAGCCTTGTTCCCGCGCCGCCTGCAAGTATCACTGGTATTATATTCATTTTTTCCATCGGTTCATTCCTTCACTCGGGCATGTTTAAAATACTTCCTACAGTGAAAAATTACCACTTTCGTCAAACACCAGCTTCAGGGGATCCTTTTTTAAGGCGTCGGGAAGCTTTATGAACGTATAGCCTTTAAGGGCAAAATTTCCCTTTTTATCGGTGAACGCCGACAGCACGGCCTTTCCGAGAGCCCGGGAGCTGAACTGGTTTAGAACCTTGAGGATGAGCCTGTTGTCCTTCGTCACCACATCCTTCGTATCGCCCTTGACGAGCGCATCGGCATTCACGAAAAAATCATAGTTAAGGCTTTCAAATGAAATCTTCGACCTGGTCTTGTTCTGCAGCTCGATATCGAAGCTCACCGTGAGCTTTACATCAAGGTCTTCCGGCTTGATTTCCTGGACGTTCTTCTTCCCTGAAAGTACGTCGCCGAACATCTTCAGCGCGTTCTCCGGCTTCACGTTCTTCCCGCTTTTCTGCACGGCCTGGGTGACGTCCGAAAGCGACGGCTGCTGCACCTTGAAATTTGTGATCCTGATCTCGGGCTTGATGGCGGGTACCTTTTTCTTCAGTTTGAAGGGAAAGGTGACCGTATCGGGAACCGCGGCGATGCCTGTCTTGGGGACCAGGAGCGAGATCTCCCCTTCTATCTGGGTATCCACATACTCGCTGTCGCCGAAGTTTTTCACAATGCGCTCGATGTCGGCGAATTTCAGGTTCACCAGGAACTCGTTGACCTGTTTCTTGTTTGCCTTGATCTTGAAGCCCTTCTGTGATTTGGTCTCGAACAGCTGGTTATTGTCGATGAGGAACTTGAACCTCACCGAGTCCAGGCTGATGGTCAGGGGGTAAGGATTGTTGATTCCCACGAAGAATTTCAGGGTGATGTCCCTGAACGAGATCGAATCGATGTCGATATTCTCAATTGAGGCCGACGGTTTGGGAATGTCGAACGCCTCGCCCGGGGGGACACTTACCGCCGCCCCGAGAACCATACACGCCACGACCAGCACGATCCTGTTCAGCATAGCCTCACCTTCCGCCCGGCGATCTCATTAAAAGATATTTGACGAAAATTATACAGTCAGGTAAAAATTTACTACAATAATTTTTTCCGATGGACCGGCAAGGCGTAGAGTCTCCAGGGCCGGTTTTTCACGGATATCATCACGGTACGACACAGGTCGGATGCAGAGATCAAATCCACGTCCGGTTTCAACCAGGCTCGCAGGGACCCTCCTGCTCTGCGGGGCGCTGTGCGCGCTGCCGGTTTCCGATGCCCTCGCCCAGCGGACCAAGTCCAGCCAGGCTGCCGGAGAGCAGCGCAAGGCCGAGCAGGGGCTCAAGGACAACCGGTACTATTTCTATTTCATCAATTCCTCCATCACGAACTTTGGTTCCGAGCAGGAGAAGGCGCTGTTCAGGAAGGCCGTTCAGTACGACATCCTGGCGCAGATCCTCTTCATGAGGTTCGAATTCCGCAGCTCGTACATTGAAATCAGGAAGTCGCAGAAGATCCTGATCGACCTCTTCGGGATCACCCTGACCAGGGACCTTTCCACGAGCAAGAAGCTCCTCGACGAGTTCGCACCCCAGGCGGTAAACTCGAAGGACAACAGGTCGAAAACATACCTGTGGATGGGCTACAGGGACCAGAAGACCGCCGAAATCAACCAGCTTATAGGCGACAACACCACGGTTACGCTCTATTCCATGCGGCTCTACCAGTACTCGAAGGCGATCAAGCTGGCCAAGCATGCGCGGCGTTATGCGCTGCTTTCAAAGGTCGAACACCAGATCACGCCCGATCAGCAGCGGTATACCAAGAATCTTTCATATGACGACATCGACGCCCGGCTGGCCAGGATACCGTCGTCCGACCGTATCGACTATTACCGCCGGGTTCACATGGACAATTATTACAGGGTCGCCAACAACAGGTCCCTCTACGACGAAGTATGGGACAATCCGTCTCTCAAGGAACTTGATGAATACTCCACCTATTTTTCAAAATCCGCTCGACAGGACTAACAGGATACAACCATGAAAGCAGCTCACCTTGCCATTGTCGCATTGTTCGTCGTTTCGTCGTGTTTCACAAAGGCCGGAGACGATGCCGCCCGCTCGGAACTCGGTTTTTACTATTCCGCCGACCACGTGATAAAAACCCTCGAGAGCGAGGAAAAGGGGAGCCGCGAGCACTTCATGCTCGGCGCGGCGCACCGGAAGAAAGACAACCAGAAAAAAGCGCTCTTTCATTACGCCAACAGCTGCTTCTCCTCCCACCAGGACCAGGGACTCAAGCTCTTCCCCGGTACGGTGTACTCATTCGTAACCGGCTTCCATTTCAAATCTGATTATTACAACGACGCCGTAGGCGAGATCGCCGAAATATTCTTCAATTACAGGGAGTTCGAATTCACGGTAAAATTCTGCGATCTCGTAAAGAAGGACGATCCCGGGCTCTACCGGGACACTATGCTTTTGAAATCACGGGCTCTCTCCGAGCTCAACCGTCATGAAGAAGCATTAAAGACACTCTCCCGGCTCACCGTGGACTTCGACGACCCCGGCTCCCTGTCGCTCATAAAGGTGCGCATGGCCTCGCTCCACGAAAAAACATCGAACACCGCCGAGGCCCTCAAGTCCTACCTGGATGCCCTGAAAACCAGGGACACGGGCTGGCAATCGGGCATTGCCGTCAAGAATGCGCTCAAGATCGCGGAAAAGTCGGGCGACACGTTTGACGTCTTAGACGCCCTGGTGCTGGGGAAGGCTGCGTATAACAACGCACTCTACAGCGAAGCGGCCGACATCCTGAAAAAGTCGATCCAGAATTCAAAAGACCAAAACGCGCGCACGGAGGCGATCCAGTTTCTGGTCCGCTCGTATGCAAGGGGCAACAAGCTCCAGGAAACCGATTCCATCATCCAGCAGTACAGGAGCGCCGCGCTCCCCGAGGCGGATCTCCAGAAGCTCAAGGCCGATGAGCTCTGGGCGGCACGAAACAAGACAGCAGGGCTTGCCGTGTACCAGGCCCTGCTCGAAAAGCTCAGCGGGACCGCCCACCAGGAGGTTTTGAAGAAGGTCGCCTGGTACATGGCGGAAAAACGTCCGGCGGGATTCGAAAAATACGTACTTGAATATAAAACAAAGTACCCCGAGGACATGCAGTGCGATTTCCTGCTGTGGATGCTCGGCAAGGCAGCGCTGAAGCAGAAGGAAACCGCCGCTGCCACGGCATTTTTTGAAGAGGGCGCCTCCAAATACCCCCAGGGCGTCTACACCGACAACATGCGCTTCTGGCTGTACAAGATCCACGAAGCGGCGGGGAAAAAGACCGATCGGGAAAAAAGGTTCAGGGAGCTCGTGGTCCAGCATCCCGATTCCGCGTATACGTGGACGCTCATGCACCGCAGGCAGGGCGATTATTCGGTGGAGTCGCTCGAGAAGGAGTTCGATGAGGGCCTGTCAAGCGGTGACCGCGAGGCCTACCTATTCGCCCATACGATGCTCACCATAAAGCAGAAGGACTTGAAGGATCGCGACCGCAGGCTAAAAAAGCTTCCCTCCGCCGACACGGCCGAATACAGGAAGCTCGACGATTCCGTTCAGAAGCTTTCCCTGTCGTCATCATGCAAGGACCAGCTCGTACGCATGAAAAAATACTTCGAGACCGGTTACGTCGATGGCATCACCCGGGAGCTGAACCTCATCCCGGACGAGAAGGAAGCCCAGCGCGACAAGAACATCGCGCTCGCGCACTTCGGGCAGAAATACGCTCATCCCTATCACGCTCTTTATTCCACCCTGGAGCTCATGAAATACCACGGCACCCCGGAGAGCATCGCGCTCATGTACCAGCCCACCCTGCAGAGGCTCATGCCCCTTTCATTTTCCGAGTGCGTGAACAGGACCTCGGGAGAATTCAGGATCGACAAGAACATGATTCTCGCGGTCATCAAGGCTGAATCGCTCTTCAATCCAAAGGCCGTTTCACCCGTGGGCGCCGAGGGGCTCATGCAGCTCATGCCCGCCACCGCCAAGGGCGTCGCCAGGGACCTTAAGCTTCAGGAGTACGAGCTCAAAGACCCCTGCACCTCGATACGGTTCGGGACGCACCATCTCGCGTGGCTGGACAGGATGTTCAAGGGCAATTTCGATTACATGGTTTCGGGTTACAATGCCGGACCGGGGAACGTGCGTGTCTGGCAGCGGGACATCCCCGCAGAGGATGCCGATTATTTCGCCGAGTTCGTCCCCTTCCAGGAAACGCGCTACTATATCTTCAATACCAGGAAGTTCCTGTACCAATATATGATCATAAACCGGTAATACGCGTATATTGAATAATACGTTTGAAAAAATCATGCATTTCCGTAAATGTTTAAGGGTATACTGATTTTACACGGTCCGTACAAGGAGAAGAGCCATGATGCGATTCATGCTGGCGATCTGGATAACGTGCACCTTAACGGTGCCGGCTATGGCGCAACAAACACTCGGCAGCGTATCGTCCCTTTCCGGTGATGTGGACATCACAATAATCTCCAGCGGCAAAAAGTTCGTGCCCGAAACGGGCACCCCCATCACCGATGATTACAAAATTCGCACCGGTAACCGCTCATTCGTCGAGCTCACCCTGAATGACGGCTCCAAGGTTTCCATAAAGGAAATCACGGTATTGAACATCAGCAACCTCAAGCAGAACGAGCAGGATCCCCCCACAAAGATCCGCATGCTCACCGGCAAGCTTAGAATAACCGTCAAGAAGCTTTTTAAAAGCGACTCCCTGGTGGTTCGCACCCCTACCGCCATCGCGGGCGTACGCGGAACCGAGTTCGGAATCATTGCAACCAACAGCGAAACCAGGATTATCGTATTCGATGGCGAAGTGGAGACCGCCAACAGCGATTCCACTGTTATCAAATCCTTCATGGTCCGCGAGGGCGAAGAGGTCAGCATTCAAAAAGACAGCCCGCCGACAGAGCCACGGCTCGTTCCGCACGATATCCGGCAGTCCTGGTTCGAATATTATTCCATTGACGAAACGAACAGAATCATCATTCGAACCAAGAAGGAGCAGGGAATCATCGACAAGCTTATCCGGAAAAAGAACTTTTGAGCGCTTACACCTGCAGGAAGCTCTATGGCCTATTTCTCCTGGGGCTTGTTATCACCTTGGGCTCCTGTGCCAGGATCGGTACGCTCGAAAGGCAGGACAGGGATTCATTTAATAAAATCATTCAGCAGTATCAGAGTCCCGACTGGGAAACGCGCCGGTCGGCCCTGAGCGCGCTCTCCCTCTATTCTTTCCCTCCATCCGATCCCTATTTCCCTATACTGGAAAAGACCCTGATATTAGCGCTTGATGATCCTCACCCCATGCTCAGGATTGAGGCTTTAAAATGTCTTCAGAAAATGCACGGTATGAAGGTACGCGCCCGTATCGCAGAAATTGCGTCATATGATCCATCCCCCAACATTCGGTGGAGTGCGATCAGGACGCTTGCCGGATATAAGGATCCATCATTTGTCCAGGTATTTATCATCGGTTTATCAAGCGATGACTGGCTGATAAGGGAGGAATCCATTCGGGGCCTGCTTCTCATTGATGACGTTTCAATTGTTCAGCTTCATCTTAATTACATTCTCACCGCGCTGGAGGACAGGGAATTGAGCGTACGGCTGGCGGCTCTGGAGAGCCTTTCACTGAGAGAACCCCGACTATACAATGCCATTGCCGGGATGCTCAATACGGACATTAGCGACAAGAATACCCTTCTCAAGGCACTGCTCCGTGCGATTCAGGGTTACGAGCTTGACCCGGAAACCAAAAGGCGCGTCACGGATCTGCTCCTGCATCCCAACGTCGACATCAGGGTACTTGCGCTGCGCGCGATTAAGGCGGGTGAAGAAGCGGCGGCAACGCAAAAGAAGGACTGATCAGCCTGAGTGCATTACTTTTCCACTTCAATAAATACCTGGTTCCTGTTGTCGGCTGCGTCCTTCCGATATTTTTCCGGCAACGGCTTTTCCAGTATTTCGTAAAACCTGAAGCAGCTTTCTTTCGCCCTCCGGAAATAATAGATGGCGTCTATCGGCCGGAACCGCTCGAGTTCGTCAATCGCCCTGTTAAGGCCGGATGAAGCATATTCGATCATCAATTCGGCGGAGGCATTGACCTTCCCCCCCTGGCGGGAAAGGTTGAGCATCAACGACTCCCGCTCCCGGATAACCTCTCCATGAATCGATTCGGTATCCTTCCTGTATGTCTGTGCAAGCCGGTAAGCCGCGGAGTTGATGGCCTTTTCATTCCTGGCGAACACCTGCGCTGAATCGGGGAATTGCTCCTTGAAGTATAGCGTGCTGGCGTCCGAGTATTCGTTCACGAGGGAATCAAATTCTGCGCTTCCGCCGCCAAAATTTATAATCGCTGCATGAAGCTGCTTGATGCTTTTAAAATTCTCATTGCTTGCCTTTTTAATAAGATCCATCTGCGCGCGCGACGTGCCCTCGCGTGCAATGGAATCGGAACTCGTAAAAACCAGCACAGCCGAAACGCCCGCCATGCAAAAGTTAAGGAATATTCTTTTTTTGTGCTTCATGTCTGGGGACCGATTTGCTGCCTGTCGGAAACTCTGCCATCAAATGCTTATTGCCTGTTTCTCCGGATCAGTTAATCACCTGCACCCGACCGGGTGCTACCTGCAGGTGCTTCACCCTCCCTTGTGGGAAGCGCTGGAACAACCCGCACAGTCACTCCCCCCGCCTGCGAACAGCGAAAAAAGCTTTTCGGTTTCGGTCGAGCCGCATGATGCGCAGTCAGGGGGCGTAAAGTCGCCCATCTTCCTCAGTTCGCTTGTTATCTCGCTGCAAACCTTGCAGCGGAATTCATACACCGGCATGCGGATGCTCCAGAACTGGAATTATACCCGTGAACAGACCCTGCCCAAAAAATATCACGATGTTCATTCCCGTCAAATATTTTCTCCTCTTTAAAGCAGGCGGGAAAAATAATCGATACAAGATAATTGATTGCGGAAAAGCTCGACCTCATGAAGAATTGGCGCTGTTTTATGAAGATACGCGATGAATATTCTCCTTACCAACGACGATGGAGTACACGCCCGCGGATTGAACACCCTGGCCGGAGTGCTGTGCGAACAGCACGAAGTTTACGTGATCGCTCCGCACGAGGAGAAGAGCGCATGCTCCAGCGCAATCACCGTCAGGAACGGATTGGGAGTCGATAAACACTCTGATAACCGTTTTGCGGTCGAAGGCTTCCCGGCGGATTGCGTCAACATAGGGCTTCATTCAGGGCTCATACCGGCAATCGACCTGGTGATTTCCGGTATCAATCATGGCCCTAATTTGGGCGATGACGTTTACTTTTCCGGTACCGTCGCAGGGGCCAGGACTGCATTCATTTTTGGCGTCCCCGGCATCGCTCTCTCCATCGACTGTCTGCACACGTCCGATTATTTTGAAGACGCGGCCCGTTTCATAATGAAATATCTGGAGCCCATGGAAACCTGCCACCGGCGCGGGGCATTCTGTTTGAATATCAATTATCCCGATATTCCGGCGCACGAAATCACCTGCATGAAATATTGCCGGCTTTCAAAGCGTCGCTACATAGACAGCTATACCATCACCGAGCGTCACTCGGGAGGAATGCACCTGCAGCTCAACGGCTCCATTGAAACCGATGAAGATGAATTTACCGATTATTACGAGCTTCAGCGCGGCGCGATCGCCGTTACGCCCCTGACCCTGGACTCGACCGACTATGCCTGCATGGAACACCTTGTGCGTGGGGGATTACCATGGCAGAAGTGAACATAAATGAAAAGGTCGATGCGTTTTTAAAATCAGCGCTGTCGAGATGTTCGTCGAGGGATTTCTCGAGCGCCATCGAAGACCTGAAAGCGGCCGAGGTCCTGGACAGGGAAAACCCCGTAATTCTTTACAATCTCGGAATTTGTTATATACGAACAGGCTTGCACCGGACTGCCCGGGAGTACCTTGAAAAGCTGATCGGCCTGCCGTCAACATTCGTAGATATTCTCATCGTCCGAAAGCTTTCCGCCTACTCAAGCATACTGCTCAATGACTTCCGCAGCGCCCTTGCCCAGCTTGACAACTGCCTCAAACTGACGCCACGGGACATTCCCGCCCTTAATATGAAGGGCTATTGCCTCGAAAAGCTCGGCTTGTTCGCCGAGGCCAGGGATTCCTACGGGGAAATTCTCTCCCTCGAACCCGCCAATCCCACTGCATGCAATTCACTTGCCTACGTACTGGCCCGTTCCGGCGGCGACCTGAACCGCGCCATGATTCTTGCCAAGAAAGCGGTCGCAGCGAACGGAGAAAATCCCGCCTATCTTGACACGCTAGGTTATATACACCTGGCAAAGGGAAATCGTGAAAGTGCCAGAAAAATGCTGAAAAAGGCCTTCAGCCGCATGCCCGACTCCGAGGAGATAAAAGCCCATTTGAAGGAGCTACTTCAGCTTAAAACCGAATAAAATTAATATTTTCTATTCCTTTTTCAGACTGGTGCCGATTCTATTAACAGATAAACTCCAGGGAAGGAGGTTATAGAAATGGATGTCAGATCATACTCCAACAGCATCTCGGTAAACCGCCCACTGCACTTGAATGACGACCGCCCGCACGGTAAAGGCAGCGATATAAAGCCAATGCCCGAGAAATCGAGCTTCGACTATGACAGGGTCATAATGAACATGGAGGAAGTTAAAAACCTCCTGTACGTAGTGCTGGGCGGCGGACCAGGCAAGGTGCGCGGAAGCGAGCAACTTGGAAGTCTTGTGAACAGGCTGGTAT
>CALMJO010000245.1 GCA_937864375.1 uncultured Spirochaetota bacterium | reverse complement strand
AGAAGGATTTCATGGCCGCCTTCGGAGAGTGGCCCGTTGTGCGCGTCCCAGGACGGAGCCACCCGGTCACGATCGAGCACCGCCCGCCCATGGGAAGCGAGAAACTCGAAGAGGGCGCGGCGCGCCTCGCGATGGAAGCCCTGTCCTGCATGGGCGGCGACCCGGGGGACGTGCTCGTCTTTCTCCCCGGCTACCGGGAAATGAAGCGCGCCGCGGAGGTCCTGGCCGTGAGGGCTCCCGCAGTAAAGGTCGAGATCCTGCACGGAAGGCTCGCGCCCGAAGAGCAGCGCCGCGTGCTCCTTGGTTACGACCCGGCCGTGCGGCGGATCGTCCTCGCCACCAACGTCGCCGAGTCGAGCCTCACCATCCCGGGCGTGCGCGCCGTCGCCGACTCGGGGCTCGAGCGGCGCGTGCGCTTTTCGCCGCGCACGGGCATGGACCACCGGGACACGGCCCGCATCAGCGCCGACTCTGCGACGCAGCGCGCGGGACGCGCCGGCCGCATGGGCCCGGGGCTCTGCCTGCGCTGGTGGAGGGAGGACGAGAAGCTCGACCCCCATACCCCGCCCGAAATTCTTCACGCCGACCTGTCTCCTCTGGCCCTCGAAACCGCCGCCTGGGGCGCACGGGACGCCCGTAACCTTGCCTGGATCGATCCCCCGCCGGAGGCGCACCTCGCCCGGGCACGCGCGCTTCTCTCCTCGCTCGGGCTCATGGACGCCGGCGGCAGGACGACGCCTGAGGGACTGCGCGTCGCGCGCATGGGCCTGCACCCGCGGCTGGGACGCATGGTCGACGCCGCGTCGCGCATGGGGCTGGTCCGCACCGCTGCCCTCGTCGCCGCAATCCTCGAGGAGGGCGAGGGCCCCCGCACGGGGTCCGCCGATTTCCGCGACAGGATCGAATCGTGGATGGCGTGGGAGCGCGGCTCACGCGGCATGGCGCATAACGGTAGCATGCGCCGCATCGCGGACGAGGCGCGGCGCATCACCGGCATCCTGGCGAATGAGCGCGCGCCCCTGCGGGCCCACGACATTGACCCTTCTAGGGCGGGAGCGCTCCTCCTCCTTGCCTACCCGGACCGCGCCGCGCGCATGACTGACGCCGGCGGGGCAAGGCCGCGGTACGTGACCGCGGGCGGACGGGGCGCCTCGGTCACGGGGCACCTGGGCAACGACGAATTCATCGTGGCGCTCGAGCTCGACGGTGGTGCGACCGACGCGCGCATCTATTCCGCCGTGCCGGTGGACCGCGCGGACGTGGAAAAAACGCTCGTACCCCTCGAAGAGCGAAGCGAGGTATCATGGAAGGACTGGTCCCCCAGAATACGCACGGTGGTATTCGCAGGAGGGCTTCCTATGGGAGAGCGTCGCGGGACCATCGCGGGTGAAGCGCTCGGCGCCGCGGCGATGGAGCGCCTTGCGGCATTGGGCATCCCCGCGCTTCCCTGGGACGAGGCGTCCTCGCGGTTCAGGGCGCGCTGCGCCTTCATCGAGCGGCGCGGCATCGTTTCCGACTGGCCTGGTTTTACCGACGAGGCGCTCCTCCGCGAATGCCGGACATGGCTCCTCCCCTTCGCGGAAACGGGAGGCGGTGAGGTGTTCACGGGCGCGCTGCTGTTGAAAGCGCTCGAGGCACGGCTTGCGCGCCGCCTGCGTGCGGTGCTGGAAAAGGAGGCCCCCTCACACGTGACGCTTCCCTCGGGCACGAACCGCGCCGTCGACTACTGGAGCGGCGACGTGCCCGTGATCGCCGCGCGCCTCCAGGAGTTCTTCGGGTGCAGGGACACCCCAGTCATCGGAAGCGAGCCCGCCCTCCTGCACCTCCTGAGCCCCGCGGGAAGGCCCGTGCAGGTCACGCGCGACCTCGCGGGCTTCTGGGAGCGGACCTACGCCCAGGTGCGCAGGGAGCTCATGGGACGGTATCCCAAACACTACTGGCCCGACGACCCCATGCAGGCCAAGCCCACGGCCAGGGCGAAGCCGCGAAAGAAGTGAGAGGGGGACATGCCTCCGTCAGGTCGAAACACGACACCGCGGGCGCAGGGGATGGGAGATATGGGGATTGAGGAGATGGAAGAGATAAAGGATTTATTTCGGATAACGGCCTGAAAAACGCCGTTTTCTCTTCAATCTCCCATCATCTCTTTTTCTCCCTTGAAAGGCGAACCCACGACATGCATGGATTCGCGATTCAGCGCTAAAACGGCAGCGCGACGCCCATCATCACCTGTCCCGGGAGCGCCGCGAAGAGCACCTGCGGCCTAAGGTCGGGATCGTCTTCCCGCGATGCGCGGCGATACCTTGACCTGTAAGCGCTCCAGTCGTCTATCGCGCGCGTGGGCTGGGTGAAAATCTGGATCTCGCTCACCGCCATGCCGAGCACGAAGCATGTGAGCGCCTCCTTCCCGGGTTTCTTGCCGTTGTTCCGCAGACGCTCGTCGTAGCCCTTCCAGATGACGAGGGCGCCTCCCCCGTTCACCGCCGCGCTCAACGCGTGGCTGATCCAGGAGCGTCCGAACTCCTCGTCTTCCGCGGCGCTCGAGAGCAGCCCCTCGGCCCTGGCGAGCCTGGCCGCGCGCTCGTCGGCCGTTCCCGAGGGCATGGCCCTGAGCTCGCCCGCCCCGTAGATCGAGGCGAAACGGGACGCCAGAATGCCCGCCATCCCCAGCGCCGACTGCACCCCGTACACGTTCTGGATGACCTTCGTGCCCCCGTTGGTCGTCGTGGCCGCCGTATAGAAGCTGGCGCCCGTTGACACGCCGTAGATGCCCAGCCAGCTCCACCACCACAGAGTCGCGCGAAAATCCCCCTCGTCAAGGGCGCGCTGGATATATTCGATACGCTCGACCGCGTCTCCGGGAACGGCATCGGCCGCATGAAGATCGAGTGACATCGCTGCAAAAACAAGGCACACGCACACTATTCTCGCCATAACGCGGTGAAGCATTGGTGATTCCTCCATTCGTCTTTTTATACATGCGGCAATATCGCGGGCGGACGGGATGATGCGGGGAGATCCCTCCGCACGGGCGCGACCGGTAAGGCCTAGCACAAGTCTCCCGGATGGGCAAATACTTTTTCCCGGGAAGCCCATAATGCGCGCGCGTTAGAAATTATTCCTTGTGCGGCGGCGCCGGCCGTGCTATCCTCCCGCACGGAGGACCGCAATGATACAGGAACAATACAAAAATTTCGCCGCCTACCTCGAACGGGGAATCGAGGCCGTCAGGAAAACCGGCATACGTGTCGTCGAGTGCCGCGACCGTTATGTGAAATTAATGCTCCCGCTCCAGGGCAACGTGAACCACCTGGGAATGATGTACGCGGGATCAATGTCGACGCTCGGCGAGCTTTCCGGGGGAGCTGTCGCCGGAGTCTCCTTTGGCGTTACCGAGTATTTCCCCATCATCAAGGAGCTCAAGGTCCGGTACGTACGGCCCGCGCTGAGCGACGTCACGCTCGAGGCGGCCATGAGCGAGGAGACCATCCGCGAATGCCGCGAGAAGCTCGCCGTGAAGGGCAAGGCCGATTTCGCGCTGGAGATCAAGATGATGGACGCGCAGGGAGAGGTCGTCGCCCAGGTGAACGGCCTGTACCAGGTGCGCCCCATCCCGGAGGGCATGGTCAACCCGGTGGTCAATTTTTCCGGTTAGGGATCCCGCCGGCTTACTGCGTTTCAATCCGCAGGCCGCCCGGTTGAGAGCCTTGTTACGCGCTCCCCTTGTCCCCGTCGTCGGACACGAAGTAGCGCCGTTCGCTCTTGGTTTCGCCCACGAAGCCGTTGAAGAGCACCTCGAGGATGACCGGTATCTCGTCCGAAAGCGGGTAATTCATCCCGCAGCGCAGCCATTTCTGCACCACGCCGTCAATAAAGCCCAGGATGCCGTAGAAGACCGTGTAAAAGTTCGTGGTCTTCAGGCGCTTCTCCTGGTTGATCGCGATTATGCGCTCCTTGATCATGGGCAGCGACGAGGCCAGGAAACCAAAGAAGACGTCGCGCTTGCCGGAGCGGTGGATCATGGCCTCGCTGTGGATGAGGCGGTACACGTTCTGGTTGGATTCAACATACTTCACCCAGAACTCGATCGCCTCCTGGATCTGGGAGAGGATGTCGCTGCCGCGTGTGAATATGAGGCTGATCTGCATGCCGATCTCGCGGTACTTTTCCGTGAGGAGCTGTTCGAGCAGGTCGTCCTTGCTCCTGAAGTAGCGGTAGACCGATCCCTTCCCCACCCCCGACAGGGCCGCGATATCGTCGATGGTGGCCTTCTGGAAGCCCTCCATGGCGAACACGTGAAGGGCCGCGTCGAAGATCTGCTTTTTCTTGGAGTCGGCGACGGTGCGTTTTTCGCCCTTGCCCTGCTGCACGGTAATCCGGGACATTACCCGCTTCAAAAACAGCGAGGGCACGTGGATGTCCCTCACGCCCATACCGGCCGCCTCGTCGACCGCCACCTTGAACAGGCGCACCGACGCGTCGGACATCCCCTTCTCCTCGAGGTAGCCGGTTACGTTGGAAAGGTAGGTGGAGAGCCACTGGCCGGCCTTCTCCGAAAACGCGGACCTGTCGGGCTGCTTTTCGGCGATCAGCTCCAGGGACTCGCGCATGCCGGCGCGAAACGCCATCTCGTCAAAACTGCCGTCGATCGCAAAATACTTCCCGATCTCCGCGTACAGCGGGATCCTCCTGCTCCGGTTTCTGCCCTGTCCCGCCTCGTCCGCCTGCATAATCGCTCGCTCCCGGTCCACGCCGATGTCGTTCACAGCCTTCCTTCGATTAGCCAGGATGCACCGCACGTGTCAATCCATTTCCGGCCGCCCGCGCCCCTAACGGCGTGGACCGGCGCGGGAAGAGCTGTCACGGCAGGAAGCGCATGATGTCCTCCACGCTCATGTTCCGGTCGACTTCCAGGGAGCACACCGGTCCGCACCGGCCCGCGAGCGCCGGTTTCCCGAAGACGGCCATGCACAGGAGGTCGGCGCACCGGATATCGCGCATTGCCTCGTCCGGGTTTACCACGGGCGGATGCAACCTGAAGGCCATGAGATACTCCATGCTGTTTTCCCTGAGTGCACGGCCGAACTCCTTCGCCCTTTCGAGGAGCATGCACGCCTGTTCTTTTCTCGCCGAAATGCTCAGGTAGATGTCGGCGTCCACCGCGGTTTCGCCGAACACCCTGAGCGCAAGCGCGATGCACCCGGCGAAGTCCTCCGCGGGCACGTGTTCCTGCACGAGGGCCGAGGACATCACTCCCGAAAAGAATCGCTCCCTCGCCGGCGTCGCGACCCACGGATAATGGCGCATCATCACGCGTGCGCGCATGTACCGCTCACGCGCGGGCGGATTCCACGCGGGCACCGGCGGACAGCACCGCACGGGCCGGTCGAGCCCCAGGGCGCGCATGAAACCCCCGATGATCTCCGGGCCCACCGCAACATACACCGGCCCGGCGCCGGGAAAATAGACCGCTGTCCGGCCGACCTGTCCGAGCAGCGCATCAGACACCCGGCCGATTGCGACTGGATTAAGGCCATCTTCGGGGATGTACGGTTCAAGGGCAAGCTCAAGGGAGAGCGGGGGCGCGAACAGGAGCCTAGCCAGCCCCTCGTCCAGGACGCCATTGGCATCGCCTGGCAGGAGGAAATCCCCTTCCGGGTCATTGATGCCCAGGACGCATTCCGCGTAGCGCATGACGGGCAGGTCCGCGCGGATCCCCGAGTGAAAGAAGCCGGACACGAGACCGGTTATTATGCCTGCAGGATCATCCATACGGTTCAAGCCTCCCCGACCCCGCGCATGACGTCAATCACTTCAGCATATCAAAATCCGGCTCACCGTAGGCGTGCCGCTTCCATCTGTACGGCAGGTCGATGATCGTGCCGGGAACGGTGCATTCCCGCGCGAGGCGCAGCGCCTCGAATATGAGCGTGAGCTGCTGCGGCCTGTTGCCCGGCTCGCCCATGGGGTGCCCGAACGGCCACTTGAGGAAGAGCGCCCTGGGCGGCCTCACCGATTCCAGGTGGTTGCGCGTGAGCCCCAAGGTCACGGTGACGATCCCCCTCTTCTCCATCTGCCGCGCTATCAATCCCACGGATTGAGTGCACATGGGTCAGCAGGGCGTCAGGATGGCGATGTCCACCTTCGCGCGCGCGAGGCCGTCAGCGACCTCGGGCGCATAACGGCGTACCAGCGGCCTGCTCCTGGGGATGTAGCCCATGAACGAGTACACGACCGGGTGCAGCGCGCCCACGACGCCGCGCGCGGCGAGCTCCTCGATGCGGTCGCCGGGGATCGCGACGTTCAGGTCCTTCATGATGTCGCGCGAATCGAAGTGCGAGTGCGACACCACGTAACCAGCGGTGATCTCGTCCCACAGGAATTCGCGGTAGGTGGGGTCGCCCCCGCGCGCCTCCATGTTGAAGCGTTCCTGCGACTGCAGGTGCACGCCGCACGAGGTGACGAGCGCCACCGTGCACTCCGCCAGGGGCTTCGCGAGGCGCGCAAAGGGTATCTCCCCGCCGTCGTCCGCCGGTCGGAGCGGCAGGAGCCGCATGAAGGCGCGCGTGAGCCCGCCCAGCTTCACGACGGTGCGCGCGTTGAACCGGTCAATATATTTCCAGAACTCCATGGCTTACCGCTTCGAGAGCAGGCCGTCTCTGATCACCACGGTCTCGCTCCCCGAGGCCTTCACCGAGCCCACGCCCTCGACCTCGATTTCACAGCTCGAGCATATGCTCGCCATGGTCGTGCTGCTTCCAATCGAGGTATGCGTGGTGCCCACGTCGTGGACGCGCACCGTGTAAGACTGCGAATCCTCGTTCCTCAGGTCGACCGCGAAGGCGCCGATGCCCGATACGGCCAGGATGAGTGTTGCGATTACGATTCTCCCCATGTGAGACCTCCTCGTTTTTAGTTCCGACTGCAGCGTTGATTAAAGCCCCGAACCGGCATCAAGACAACTCTATCAACGGTTCCATTCGCGTCAATCCGTGCGAATCCGTGGCTGATGTCGCTGCTCAGTCCTCTTTCATCATCGCTTGAAAACCACAAGATTCCTTCCATTTTTTGGCCGCGGACGCGCTCATCGGCCCGCGCTCACCAGCGCTCCCAGTGCACGTTTTCCGCCCTGTACTTGTTCTTTGGCTTGTCCTCGCCGGTGGGATACCCCAGCGGTATCACGTTCAGCGGGACCGCCGTGTCGGGAATGCCCAGGACGGCGCGCACGCCCGCGATCCTCTCCGCCGAGGGATACGCGGCGGTCCATACCGCGCCCAGGCCCATCGCCTCGGCCGCGAGCAGGATGTTCTGGGACGCCGCCGAACAGTCCATGACCCAGTAATCGCTTCCCGCGCTCCCTGACGCGATGCCGCACACAACGATGGCCGCGGGAGCCTGCTTGAGCATCTTCGCGAAGGGAAGCGCTTCGGCCAGCCTGTCCAGCCGGGCGCGCTCGGTCACCACGACGAAGGCCCAGGGCTGGCGGTTAAGCGCCGAAGGGGCAGCCATGCCCGCCCTGGTGAGGTGTTCCAGCGTTTCCCGCGGCACCCTCTGGTCGGTGAAATGCCGGACGCTCTTGCGCCCCAGGATCGCCTTCATCACCTCGTCGGGGTCATAGCCCGCACCGCCGCCGGGATAGTATCCGGTCGCATGCGCGAAAAAGACTTTGTAGCTTCCGATTCCAGCGACGGCGCCCATCAGGATGCCCGCGAGTATAATTGAAATTGCCGTCTTCTTGTTCATCATGGTCTCCCGGTTTCACTCCAGAATGCCCCGGGATCACGCGAAAAGCAAGCGTAAATGCCTGGATTTTCCGCGGGCCGCGCCATGCAGGCGGGGTCACGCGACCCCGCCTGCATGGTACGAACGGGAAAACGTGTTCGCATGCAACCCGTCCCGAAAAAAGCTTGATGTTTTACCTAACGGCGGGTACATGCTTACAGAGTATGAAGGGCACAGGAAAAGCCATTCTCATCGTTATCGCGATCGTCGCGACCGCCGGCCTGGTCCTCGCGTGCGACGCTCCGCGCATAGCCTTTACCGTATACGAGCATGACTTTGGAGAGGTCGCCCCGCGGACCTCGCTCAACCACGTGTTCGTCTTCCGCAACACCGGGAAGGCGACACTCACCATTACCAGGGTAAGCCCGGGGTGAGGCTGCACCAGCGTCCTTCTCACCGAGAAGGACATCCCCGCCGGCGGCGAGGGTAAAATCGAGGTGAGCCTCACCACGAGCGCCAAGTTGGAAAAGATGAGCAAGACCGTCACCGTGTATACCAACGACAAGGCGAATCCCAAGGTGTACCTCAGGGTAAGCGCAACCGTCACCGCCCAGGGAAAATAGGATGCGTGCACCCGCAGCATCGACGCGCGCAGTCCTGCCGGGGTATCCGCTTCCCCTGGGGGTCAAGCTCGACCGCAACGGAGCGCAGTTCTCGCTGTTTTCACGAAACGCGACCGGGGTCACCCTCGTCCTATTCTCCCCGGACAACGGCCCTTTGGAGGACATCGCCTTCGACCCAAGGAGGAACCGCACCGGGGACATCTGGCATATCTGGGTCGAGGGAATCCGCGAGGGCCAGCTCTACGGGTACCGCGTGGACGGGCCGTACGAGCCTTCCCGGGGGCATCGCTTCAACCGGAACAAGCTCCTGCTCGATCCCTATGCGCGCAGCGTGAGCGGAAACTTCAAGTGGAACCTTTCCGACGCGCGCGGCTTCGACACCTCCAGCCCTGTTCAGGATCTTTCATTCTCGACCGTCGACAGCGCGCCAGGCGCCCCCAAGTGCGTCGTGGTGAACACGGACTTCGACTGGTACGACCAGCAGCCCGGCACGTCCATGCGCGACACCGTCATCTACGAGCTTCACGTGAAGGGCTACACGGTTCATCCCTCGTCGGGCGTGACCCACCCGGGCACCTTCCGCGGTCTCGCTGACAGGATACCCTACCTCAAGGAGCTGGGGGTGAGCGCCGTGGAGCTCATGCCCATCCAGGAGTTCGACGAGGAGGAGAACGTCAACGTCAATCCCCTTACCGGCGAAAAGCTCAAGAACTTCTGGGGGTACAGCACCATTTCATTTTTCGCCCCGCGCGGGCGATTCTCCTCCACGGGCCGCACCGGGGAGCAGTACCAGGAATTCAAGGAGATGGTGTACGATTTCCACAAGGCCGGGATCGAGGTGATCCTTGACATCGTGTTCAACCACACCGCCGAGGGCGACCACCTGGGGCCCACCATGTGCTTTCGCGGCATCGACAACTCGGTCTATTACATCCTTGAAGAGCACCGGCGCTTCTACAAGAACCTCACGGGCTGCGGCAACACCTTCAACTGCAACCATCCGCTCGTGCGCGATTTCATCCTGGACTGCCTGCGCTACTGGGTGATCGAGATGCGTGTGGACGGCTTTCGCTTCGACCTCGCCTCCATCCTCGGGCGCGACCAGGAGGGAAACATCCAGGCCGACCCGCCGCTCCTCGAGCGCATCGCGGAGGACCCCATCCTGAGAAATGCGAAGATCATTGCCGAGGCGTGGGACGCGGGGGGCGCCTATCAGGTGGGAAACTTTCCGGGGAGATGGGCCGAGTGGAACGGCAAGTTCCGCGACGACGTCCGGCGTTTCTGGCGCGGCGAGGCGGGAAGCGCGGGCCGGTTCGCGACCAGGCTCATGGGCAGCCGCGACCTGTACTTCGGCAAGGAGAGCCCGCTGCACAGCATCAATTTCATAACCTGCCACGACGGCTTCACGCTCAACGACCTGGTCTCGTTCGCGGGGAAACATAACATTGAGAACGGCGAGGACAACCGGGACGGGGAGAATTACAACCAGTCAATGAACTTCGGCATCGAGGGCCCGGGGGCGACGCCGCTCATCGAGCGCCTCCGCGAGCGGCAGATAAAAAACCTGCTTACCACGCTCTTCGTCTCCCAGGGCGTACCCATGCTGCTGGCGGGCGACGAGTTCAGGCGCACCCAGCGCGGCAACAACAACGCCTACTGCCAGGACAACGAAATCTCCTGGGTCAATTGGGAAGACCCTGCCCGGCATCCCGGCATCTCCCGCTTCACGAGGCTCATCATCCGGTTCCGGCGCGACAACCCGCCGCTCAGGCGCGGCGACTTCTTCACGGGCGACACGGCCCACGGCTTCGCGGCCCCCGACGTGAGCTGGCACGGGGTGCGTCCCGGCGAGCCGGACTGGTCCCAGGACAGCCTGTTCACGGCCTGCCTGCTGTGCGGGGCGTACGCACTCACCGAATCGGGCCGGCCGGGAAGCGACATCTACATGGCCTTCAACGCGTCCCTGTACGGCCGTATGACGATACTGCCCCAGGCCCCTTCCGGCGGGCGGTGGCACGTCGTCGTGGACACATCGAAGCCCTCCCCCCATGACATCAGCGAGCCGGGGTCGGAGCCCCCAATCACGGAGGACCGGTATCACGTGCAGCGACTGTCGGCGGTGGTGCTCGTTGCCCGGTAGCCGGAAAAGGCGCTCATCATGACCGCAAAAACTGTCGAAAATGAACCCGGGGACATGCCTGCGTCGCTTCGCCGTGCGTTATGTGCACACGCCTCGCGGAAATTTGGATATATTATAAACATATGAATATTTTTCTCATCGTCATCCTGCTCATCATACTCTTCATCCTGGCATGGGCCCTGTTCAGCACCGACGAGCTCAAGGTCGAAAAGGAGAAGCCCCGGGAGCCCAAGTCCGACATACTCCTGCGG
>CALMJO010000244.1 GCA_937864375.1 uncultured Spirochaetota bacterium | reverse complement strand
GGACATATCGGACCAGATCAACCTGCTGTCGCTCAACGCCGCGATCGAGGCGGCGCGCGCAGGCGAGCACGGGCGCGGATTCGCCGTCGTTGCCGAGGAGATCGGAAAGCTCGCCGACAACACCTCGAGCAACGTGAAATCAATCAACGACATGTTCAAGGCGAGCAACGTCGAGATCGGGCGCGCCTATAAAAACCTGGAGGCCTTCATCGAGTCCCTCAACAGGATGATCCAGCACATTGCCGAGTTCGGAAAGAGGATTGACAGGGTGGTCGACGCGGCGAAGGAGGACCTGGAGCTCAACACCGCCATTCGCGGCTCGCTGGAGGGCGTTCTCGCCGAATCGAACAAGATACTGGGCGCGACCAGCGAGCAGAAGACCGCGCTCGAGGAGATATCCAAGAGCATCGCCGGGCTCAACATGAACACGCAGGAGATGGCGCTGGGCTCGCAGGAGCTCCTGGGGACGTCGAAGGAGCTGGCGACGACCGCACAGGAGCTCATGGGGCTCAGCGACGTGGTGCGGAGTTAGGAGCACTGACCGCATCCGTACCATACAGAAATCTTTTTGCCGCGACCAGGAAAAATTTCCAAAATTGGACCTCCCGCTCGTAGTGACAGCATGCACCTGATTTTTGATGGAGGCTATGGCTGTATGTTGATCACCTCGATTAATATCCGACAGGACATACGGGATCGGATAATCAATGCCGCGTAGCAGACCGGAAAATCACAGCGCACCATCATTATCACGCTGCTGAGACAGATTCTGCGCGACATCGACATGTACCAGGGTGGATTCACGACAACGCGCTACCAGCGAAGTGAACCAAGCACGGAATGGCATTGCTTCGTGATTAGACTGAAGCCGGTCGAGAACGAGTGCTTCGGGGACTTGAAGAAGCTTTCGCGGTTTTCGATTTCGCGGCTTGTAGCGATGGCTGTTGATAAATATTTACATTTGATTTTAGCCAGGATGGAAGAGGAAGAGAGCAATAACTATTGCGATTTAACCAGCTCCTCAATACACAAGGAGACCATAAACGGCATACGATGCTGGTACTTATACTGGGGAAACCCAAAAACCCTGAAAAAAGGGCTCCCGGGGATCCACCTCAGGAGCGCGCACGAGCGGGATGTGCACCACTAATCCATCATGTAAAAGGCATTTGACAGTCAAACCCCTCGCATGCTACGCTTGGCCACAGCCCGGATGGAGCATATAAATATGAAACGGACCCTTGGATCCTTAACCCTCTCCTCGCTTATCCTTTTAAGTCTTTCCACTCAACTCTTTTCGGAAACGGTGTTCAAGAAGGACGGCTCGCTCGTCACGGGGACGGTCGTCAAGGACGATCCCGCGTCCATCACCGTGAAGCAGGCGGACGGCGCCCTGATCATCGTGGACCGCGCCAACGTGCTGCGCGTCCTCTACACCCAGCTCTACATGGGCCAGGTCTACATCCGGCTCACCTCGGGCAAGATACTGGACGGCTACGTCGTGGACGAGGACCAGTCCACGCTCACCGTGCGCCGCGAGCTCAACAACCCGGAGGAGTTCACCATCGCCCGCGACAAGATATTCTTCGTCGCGCGCACCAACCCGAACTAGCTCACGGGCACGCCCCGCAGCGGCGGGGTGCAGCTCAAGTGGAGCGCCCCCATCAAGGCGCCCAGCTACTACAACCTCTACACGAAGACGCAGGACGCCGACTTCACGCTCGCGGCCAAGACCGACGTGACTTACTGCTCGCTGGACGACCTGAAGGAACTTACGAAGTACTGGATCAAGGTGACCGCGGTGAACGCGGAGGGCGTGGAATCCCTTCCCAGCAACGAGATCGAGATCCTCACCGTGCGGCCGCCCGACAAGCCCAAAAACGTGACCGTCAAGGATATCCCCCGGACAGATGCCGGCATCGAGGCAAAGCGAATCGTCTCCTGGGAACCGGTGCAGGGAGCGGACGGCCCCGTTAAGAAGTACCGCGTGTACCGGAAGACCGCGATCGAGACCGTTCTCCTGGCCGAGGTGGAGGGCCTCGAGTACGAGCTCCCCAAGGGCATGACGCAGGCGGAGCTCGATGTGCGCGCCGTGGACAAGTACGGCTCGGAATCCGAGACGGTGGCGCAGAACCTTGAAAAGCAGCTCACCTGCGAGGTCGCACCGCTCCTGCTCTTCCCCCTGGGGAAGTTCGGGGAGATGTACAACATGAGCCCCGGCGCCCAGGTCTCAGTCTACTTCAACGACCTCTTCGGCACGTCGGCGCAGGCGGGACTTTCGGCCGGCTACGTGCACCTCCTGAGCGCGCACGACGCCATCGCGCAGAGCTACCTGGTGCCCGTCACCTTCTACGCAGGCTACGCGCTGCGCCTCACCGACGAGCTCTCCGTCGTCCCGTGCGTCAGGGCGGGGATCGCGTACGCGGGCGCCGGCTACGAGAGCCGCGGGCCCAACGGCACGGGCCTCATGAAGGACCGCGAGAAATCCGGGATGGAGCCCATCGCCGCGGCGGGCCTCATGCTCAAGCACATCATCGACAACAGGCTGAACCTGCGCCTGGGCGCGGACTACGGCATGCTCTACGAGGCCGGACGTTCCATGAGCTTCCTCTCCTGCTACTTTGGAATAGGGTACAACTTCGAGAACGCGGGCTTCAAGGCGGACGTGGACCCGTCGGTCTTCGAGGCGGGGACGGGCGTGGAGATCGCGCCGCTCCTGCTCTTCCCGCTCGGGAAAATGGGCGAGCTGTACAGCATGAGCCCTGGGGCGCTCCTCACGCTGCGCCTCGTCAACCGCGTCTTCACCAATCTTGACCTGGGGCTCAGCACCGGCTACGTGGCGCTCCAGCCCGGTCCGCGCGACGTGAGCGCCGGCGGCATGGCCCCCGTGCTCGTGGGTGCGGGCTACGCCATTCACTTCTCGAGCGAGCTCGCGCTCGTGCCCTGCATCAAGGCGGGTATCGCGGTCATCGACCTCGCCTACGAGAGCCGCGGCGCGGGCGGCACAGGCCTTGAAAAGAAGCGCGCCGTGCAGGGC
>CALMJO010000243.1 GCA_937864375.1 uncultured Spirochaetota bacterium | reverse complement strand
CCCATGGCTGCGAGCGCATTCTCCACGCAATTGTGCATCAGTTCCGCGGCCTGCTCGCCAAAGCCTTCTATTCGCGGAACTGGGATAATCCGGCTTTCCGGAAAAAGGTGAAGCGCATCGTGAGTAAAAGCGTCCGGGACAACGCACCAGTCGTATATCATGGAAAGCCCCGCGGCATCGCGCTCGCCGGGTCCCGCAGGTGCGCCTGCCCCTGGAAGCATGGAAGAAGGTATCTTCACGGGAATCAGGCCTGCCGCCATGAAAAGCTCGTACGGCATGATGTCATGAACGATCCCTACGACCGGCATCCCCGAATCATGACGGGCCTGTCCGAGGATGGATTCAGAATCGTTCAGTGATGTCGCTACATTTTCCAGCGTTTTTTCAAGTGTAGTCATGCGTCATGGTATCCGGTACCTTCAGGATTCCGACCGGCGTGAATTCGTGCAATTAAAACTGGTCCCAGACTATTGAAATATTTTGCCATGCGGTTACGATCCTTCAACCGGTCTCCGTACGCCGTTCAACCTTTAAAACTTCCTGATGGCACATTATTCGTCGGCGACGATGGCGGAAAAATTACCTTCAACGGGAAAAAAAAGCGGCATCCGTGGATGCCGCTTTTTTATTCATGCCGTCCTGCCTAATACATTCCGCCGCCGGGCATTCCGCCGGGCATTGGAGGAGCCTTTTCGTCTTCCTTCTTGTCGGTGATGAGCACTTCTGTGGTACAGAGCATGCTCGCGACGGACGCCGCGTTCTGGAGGGCGGAACGCACGACCTTGGCGGGGTCGATTATACCGGCCTTCATCATGTCCTCCCATACCATGGTGGAAGCGTTGAAGCCGATGCCCTTCTTCTCGGTCTTCGCTTTCTCCACGATGACCGATCCCTCGACTCCCGCGTTGTTCGCGATCTGCCTCATGGGATCTTCAAGGGACTTGGCCACGATTTCCGCGCCGATCTTCTCGTCGCCCTCGAGCTTCGCGCCAACCTCGCGCACCACTCCCTGAGCGTACATGAGAGTAAGACCGCCGCCGGGGACAATACCTTCCTCGACCGCCGAACGCGTCGCCGACAGCGCGTCCTCTACACGGGCCTTCTTCTCTTTCAACTCGACCTCGGTCGCCGCGCCCACGTTGATGACCGCAACGCCGCCGGCGAGCTTTGCAAGGCGCTCCTGGAGCTTCTCCCGGTCGTAGTCCGAGGTGGTCTCGTCGATCTGTTTCTTGATCTGGCCTATGCGGGCCTTGACTTCCTTCTGGTCTCCACCGCCCTCGATGATAGTGGTGTTTTCCTTGTCCACGATGATCTTTTTCGCCTTTCCGAGCATGTCCATCGTTGTCCCCTCGAGCTTGAGGCCCAGGTCCTCGGAGATAACCTGTCCCTTCGTCAGGACCGCTATGTCTTCGAGCATCGCCTTCCGGCGATCGCCAAACCCGGGAGCCTTAACCGCAATGCAGCTGATGGTCTTGCGCAGGGTATTGACCACGATGGTCGCAAGGGCCTCGCCCTCTACTTCCTCTGCGATGATGAGCAGCGGCTTGCCCGACTGCGCAACCTTCTCGAGCACGGGCAGGAGGTCCTTCATCGATGCGATCTTCTTGTCGTGGATGAGGATGTAGGCGTTTTCCAGCACCGCCTCCATGTTCTCGGGGTCGTTCACCATGTAAGGTGAAATGTAACCGCGGTCGAACTGCATACCCTCGACGACCTCGAGGTGGGTTTCGATCGACTTCGCTTCCTCGACGGTAATGACTCCGTCCTTCCCGACCTTTTCCATCGCCTCGGCGATGAGGTCGCCGATCGCGGTATCATTGTTCGCGGAAATGCTGGCCACCTGCGCGATTTCCTTCTTGTCCTTGATTTCGCGGGATGTATCCGAGATGAACTTGACGCTGGCCTCCACGGCCTTGTCCATGCCGCGCTTGAGACCCATCGGGTTCGCGCCCGCGGTGACGTTCTTGAGCGCTTCCTTGTAGATGGCGGCCGCAAGTATCGTCGCGGTCGTGGTCCCGTCGCCGGCGACATCGTTGGTCTTCGTTGCGACTTCCTTCACCATCTGTGCGCCCATGTTTTCGAAGGGATCCTCAAGCTCGATTTCCTTCGCGACGGTAACGCCGTCCTTTGTAATCGAAGGGGATCCGAACTTCTTATCGATGACGACATTGCGTCCCCGGGGTCCAAGGGTCACCATGACCGCGTCGGCCAGCTTGGTTACGCCCGCGAGTATAGACCTTCTCGCTTCCTCGTTGTATTGCAGAATCTTTGACATAGTATAACCTTCCTTAAGATGATATGGTATTAGATTATTCGACTATTGCAAGAATGTCGCTTTCACGCACGATCAGGTACTCCTTGCCGTCATGCTTGATCTCAGTACCCGCATACTTGCCGTACAGTACGATATCCCCGGCCTTTACATCCAAGGGAATCCACTTCCCGTCCTCGTAACGTCCCTTTCCGACGGAAACCACTTTGCCCTGCTGGGGTTTCTCCTTTGCGGTGTCGGGAATAAAGAGCGAACCCTGCTTGGTGAGCTCCTCTTCCAATACCTCGATGAGAGCGCGATCTCCTAATGGTTTAATAGCCACTGTAAGCCTCCTTTTACAAAGTATATTCTTTGAATTGGTTATCTCATTTCTGCTGATGCCTTTCTCCCAGGAAAGACTGCAATCCCGTGAGTAATAAAACACTGCCAACAGAAACTTGGATTCACCTTTGCAGAAATAAAAATATGTTAATGCTGGAAGACCATTGTTAGCACTCATTAAAATGAGTGCTAACAATGTATTAATGTATATAGAGCCCTTATTAATGCAAGCTTGTTTTTACCGGAATTTCGTTAATTATTATAAAATATGCGTGGTTATCGTTAAATATGGGAGCTAATCTTGTTTTTCGAATTAATTTGATTATCGCACTAAATTTTTTATTACTCATACTCC
>CALMJO010000242.1 GCA_937864375.1 uncultured Spirochaetota bacterium | reverse complement strand
GGCGCGCGACGCCGCCTCGCCCGCCTCGAGCGCTGAGGACACCGACGCGGCCTCCCATCCAGGATCGTGCGACGCGAACATCCTGCACGCCTGGGCGAGCGCGCCCTGCACGACCTGTGCCCGGGAGGCCATGCGCGCGAGGATCATGCGCACCTCCGGCCAGTCGGCGATGAGGCGCCCTCCCTGCACGCGCTCATCCGCGTACGAGCGCGCCTCGGCGAGCGAGCCTTCCAGTATGCCCAGCGAGATTGCGGCGGAGGCGAGCGCAAGGCGCGGCCAGGCGCGCCGGCAGTACTCGCGCCCCCTTCGGGGAGATCCTATAAGCACGCCCCGCGCTCCGTCAAGCTCAACATCCGCGACCGGGCACGCACGTAGCCCCAGGGTGAGCACCGGCTCCCCCATGCGCACGCCGCCGTCGTTCAGCGCGACCAGGTAATAGGAGAATGCATCCGTGCGCTCACCGGCGCCGGCGACCACGGCGTAATCCGCGAGCGGGCCCGCGGAAAGGAAATCCGCTTTTCCCGTCAACCTGTGCTCGTACCCGTCGGTCGCGACCGACGGGTACGCTGTCTCGTCGGGGTGCGCAAAGCACTGGATGGCAAGCGGCTTCCCGGGGGCCGCGGCACAGGCGCGATACACAGCATCGGCGCCCGCGTCACGTGCCGCTTCCGCTGTAATTTCAAGCGCCGTCGCGTGGGTGAAGACGAGAGCGGCAAGGGATGCGTCGGCGCGTGAGAGCTCGCGGAGCACCGGGACCAGCGAATCGGTCCCCAGGCCAAGGCCGCCGTGCGCGGCCGGGAGCGTGATCGTAAAGAAGCCCACCTCGAAGGCCTTCGCGACCGCGTCCGTCCATGAGGGAGCGAACGGATCGCGGTCGTGCGCCTCGCGATGTGCGACGAGTTCCTTTTTCGCGAAGCCGGACGCGAGCTCCGTGAAGGACTGGAGCAGGCCGGCGCCTTCTCCCCTTTCCGTGCTCATATGTCCTCCCTGCCAAAGAGCCGGACTTCGGGCATGTCGCGCGCGACCAGGTTCTTGAAGAGGTTCAGCCTGTTGAGCTGGTTGGTGCCCTCGTAGATCTGGAGGAGCTTCGCGTCGCGGTAGTACTTTTCCGCGCCGCTGTCGTGACGCGTCCCGTGGGCGCCCATGAGCGAGAGGGCCATTGACGCGGTCTCCACGGCGAGGTCGCTGCACGCGAACTTGGAAAGCGAGGCCCAGCCCGAGGTCGCCTGCGCCTCTTCATCGGTGTATTTTTCAAAGTAGACGGTCCGGAACAGACGCGTCGCCATGCGCGTATTAATGAACGGCTGCGCGAACAGCGTGAAGTACCATGGGGGCAGGAGCCTGAGCATTGCGTAGAACGGGCGCATGTAGAGGAGCTTGAACATCCCCTTCATCGCGTTCGCGAAGGCCGACTCCATGTAAACAGTGCGCGCGGTGTTGACGTTCTTGTACATTTCCGCGAGTGTGACCTGGGCCCACTGGCGGCTGATGAGCGGGGCGCATCCCACCCGCTTTTCGCGCGCGTACGCGAGCGCCGTCTCGTAGGCGCCGCGCGCCGCGCCCGCGGCGAACGCGCCCACGCCCGCGCGCGAGGATGAGACCACGAAGTCGATGAGGTACTGCGCGACGGCGCGCTGTGACTTCCCGGACTTCCCGTACTGTTCGGGCGAGGTGCATATGAGCGCGTCCGGAACGAAGCAGTCCTCGAAGACGAGCTCGCTCGCCACGCAGGCCTTCTGCCCCATCTTCTTTTCCTTCCGCCCGAAGCTGAACCCGGCCGTCCCCGTCTTCACCGCGGCCATGACGGTGGTGTCCACGGGATTCCTCCGGTCGCCGTAGGCGATCACCATGTGCCAGGTCGAGACGTGCCCGTTGGAGATGAATACCTTGCGCCCGTTCAGGACGTAGCCTCCCCCGACGCGCGTCGCCGTGGTGCCCACGCGCGCCCGCTCCAGGAGGATGGGCTCCTCGACGTCGGTGCCCGCCTCCGGCTCGGTGATCGCGAGGGAGATGAGGCAGGGCCTGCCCGTCCGGTCGCCCCGGCACGATTCGCGGAGCACCCGGTTGATGACCGGCGCGTTCCAGCTTGCGCACAACGTCCCTACCCCAAGGTAGTGCACGCCAATGACGTTCGCGAGCCCCGTGCAGGTCGCCGCGATCTCCTCGAGGAAGGGGTAGAGTCCCAGGAAATCCATCCCGTGCCCGCCAAAGAGCTTTGGTATCCACCAGGAAAAGATCTGGCGCCGGCTCGCCTCGAGGATGAATTCCTCCGGCACGTACTCCGGATCGCGGTGAACGGCGAGGTCGATTTCCCTGTACACGGGCCGCACGACTTCGTCCACGAACACGCGCGCGAGCGCGACCGTGCGGCGCATGTCGCGGTACGCGCGGCGCGGGAGGCGCGACACCGCCTGCAGGCCGTTCATCATGTCCTCCACGCGGGGGTCGCGCGAGAGCGTCGCGCGCATGGCGTCCCTGTTGACCTTCATGCCGGCTCAGTCGTCGATGAGGTTGCGCGGTCCAAAGAGGATGGATTCGTTCAGCGGGCTGTACTGGTACATGAGCGCCTTTTCCGAAAGGTCCACCGAGCCAAGCTCCCGGCAGATCCGGTGCCCGGTGCCCAGGGAGAGGCTCACGCCCTTCGTGTTCATGCTCTCCGCGTACTGGTGGTGCAGGGTGCAGACGTTCCCGCAGAGGGTAACCCCTTCGCGCACCGGGTAGGTGCGGTAGCGGGAGACGCGGCCCGGCTTCGTCGCGGGGACGGGCACGCGCAGCGTGAGGATGTGCTCCTTTTTTTCCGCAAGCACGCACTCGGCGGCGTCGCGTCCGCGGGTGATGCCGATCTTCGCGAGTATTTTTGGATAGCCGTAGAGCTCCACCCCGCCGTAGCGCGCGATCTCGGTGGTAACCGGGAGGTGCCACACCCAGGCGTCAAAGCAGTTCCTGCGCACCTGGCCCAGGAGCGAGAGGCCGGGCAATGCCCTCTTCCCGTACGACAGGATGACCGCAATGCTGAACTCGTTGTAGGGGTCGATGTCGGTCTTGCGGTACTCGAACGCGGTGAAGGCGACCAGGCAGCGGCCCGGCCTTAGCTCCGCCGGGTGCATGGCGCGGTCCGGCAGGAAGGGGAGCACCTTTTTCGTGGAGGCCGTGTAGATCGCGGTGAACGAGCTGTTGTCGTAGTAGAAGACGGGCAGCTTGAAATCCTTCTTCTTAAAGCTCGCCTTTGGAATGTTGAATTCCCACTGCATCACTCCCTTGAAAAGATCACCCTTCATGACCGCCTCCCTGAGCCGCCGTCGCGTGCGCGTATTTTTACGACTGTAAAAATATCCACTGGCGTGCGCGCCCTGTCAAATAATATTTCACGATCGTAAAAAAAAGAATTGATCGGCGCACGCGCGGGAGCTAGGGTCGCCGATGAGGAGGGAGGCGCCCATGAGGAAGACATCGAGCCGTGCGGGCGGACGGGGGCGGCCCAAGCGCGAGCTCACCAGGGAGCGCATCATGAAAGCCGCGCGCGCGGTCTTCGCGCATCACCCCTATCACTCGGCGAGCATGCGCATGATCGGGCGCGCAGGGAAGTTCGACCACGCGCTCATCCGCTACCATTTTCCCAGCAAGGCGAAGCTTTTTGGCGCGCTCCTGGCCGAGGTGTGCGACGAGCTCGTGGAGGCGAACCGGTCCTGCCTCGAGGGACTCGCGGGCCTTCCCCCGGACGGGGCGATCGCGCGCTACCTGGACAGGTTCCTGGATTATCACGACGACCATCCCGCCGCGCTCAGGATCATCACCCTGAACATCGCGCTCGCCGACCGCCCCGACGCGATCCCCGGCTACAGGCGCATTCCCGAGGTCCTCACGCGCACGCGCGAGACCTTCGAGCAGGCGCTCCCGGTTCCCGCCCCCGCGGACGAGGTTGCGCGCTACCACTACGCGTTCAACAACCTGCTCATCAACTTCCTGGGTGCGGGCTCCTGCCAGATGATCATCCTGGGAATGAAGGGCAGGGACGCGGACTACCGCGCATGGGTAAAGAAGACGATGACCTTCCTGTTTCTTCCGCCGTTGAAGAAGCTCATGGGTGAGAGCGGTTGAGGCGCCCCTACCGGCCGCAGTCGGCCCTGGTGATCACGTGCTTTCGTTTCGAAGAACCCTCGGTGAGCGAACCAGTCCGCTTGTCGTAGATCATAATATGGGCGTCCGGGTACTTTGCCCCGTCAAAATCGGCGACGGTGATTTCGGTGATACGGTCCGCGAACGTGAACAATTCCGCGACGCGCTCTTCGTCCTCGAAAACGAGGTCATGGTCGTATCTGGTTTTCCCCGTCGCCTCGTCGATGTTTTTCCTCACGATGAGCACCGAGCGCCCGGTCCACGTGACCGAGTACTCGTCCCTGCCCAGCGGTCCTTTTTTCACGGGATCATAAGGATGGGGCCACCCGACAAGAAAATACCCGTCCCCGTCAATGATGGTCTTCACGTCCATGTCGCCGATCTTATACACGTACAGCCGCGCCTGCCAGTTGACAAAGAATTTAGCCTTGCCCATACTGTGCCAGAACGTGGTGCTTCCCTTTGGTACGACCAGCGTACGGTAGTGGGCGACGACATAGTCGTCGTTGAAGACGAGGTCTGCGTCCAGGTGATTCCATCCCCAGGTGCAATCTATGGCATCCCGCTTCACCCCCAGGCCCCGGTCGCAGTGCAGTGAGCTTCCAAGAACGGTGATGCACATAAGGAACACCGCTAATCCCGTTTTCATCGCAGCCTCCATGGGGTCATCCTCCGTTTGAAGTCAGTCGTTCGGGCACTCCGTACCTTCGCGAACGGGGCCCCCTGAATTATTTCGCATAACGCGCACGCACGGGCCTCATCAGCCCAGGAACTCGTCCCTCGTGAGCCACAGCTCCTCGATCCGGTACATGTGCCAGTGATCGTGCATCAGTATGTGCCGGAGCAGGATGGGGAGATTGTACTGGGCGTATTCCGGGTGGCTTCCCTCCTTCGCCAGGTCTTTTGGGTGCAGGGTGCGGATGGCGTCGAGCTGGCGCTTCCTCCACTCCTCGAATTTTGCCAGGGATTGGGAGACCGATTCCGCCGGAAGGTCGCCCGGGGCATCGTCGCCGGGAATGAAGGGCACGAACGCGGGGGCGTTCTCGTCCCTGAAGCGAATGATCCGGCCGTGGATCATGGACTGGGCCTGCGCGAGGTGGCCAATGTGCTCGCCTATGGTCCAGAAGCCGGGACGCCGGCGCGCCGTGATCTGGGCGGGCAGGATGGACGCGGCCATGTCGCGGAGTATGCCTGGTGACTGTTCCAGGCAGAGAATGATTTTTGCCGTATCGATCTGCATGCCGCACCTCGTGCATATTGCGTGAATATGTGAACCCGTGAGTTAAAAAAACTCGACGTCGCTGTAGCGGATCTCATTTTTAAGCAGTCCCTTGCGTACGAGCCTGTCGTAAATGCACAGGCGGTTCTTCCCGTGCCGCTTCGCGTAGTAGAGGGCCTGGTCCGCGTGGCCCATGAAGACGGTGGGCGTTTCTCCGCCGCCAATTCCCGCAAGCCCGATGCTCACGGTTACGCGCTCCAGCTGCGGAAAGCGGTAGGCCTCCACCGCCGCCCTGAACCGCTCGAATGCGGCGGGCGCGAAGTCCTCCGAATCGGCGCCCAGGATCACCACGAATTCCTCGCCCCCGAACCGGAAGAGCAGGTCCTGGGACCTGAACGCCTCACGCATGAGCTTCGCGACGAGGATGAGCACCTCGTCCCCGTAGAGATGTCCAAAGGTATCGTTCACGCACTTGAAATTGTCGATGTCGATCATGCCCAGCCAGAAGAAGTCTCCGTGGACGCTTGCGTGCCTCCGGGAATGCGGCGGCTCGTCCCGCCGTCCCTCGCTTGAAATGTATTCGATGATCTTGAGCACCCGGTCGTCGAATGTCTTGCGATTCATGAGGCCCGTGAGGCGGTCGCACTGGCTCTCCAGCAGAAGCGTGAGATAGTTGCGGTAGATCCTGGTGAGCCCCTCGACGATGCGCCGGGCCACCGCCGCCTCCGGGGGCGCGCAGACCGCGATGAGGCCGGTGACGCGATTCTGCACGAGGACGGGGAGGGCGATGACCTGGCGGCAGTCCTCTTTCACGCACACGGGGGCGCGGGACT
>CALMJO010000241.1 GCA_937864375.1 uncultured Spirochaetota bacterium | reverse complement strand
AATATTTCCATGCGCTACACCGGGAAAAACCGGTTCGATTACCTGGTCGAGGTCGGCTCGGAGGAGGAGGTGATGAACTGCCGCCCGGTCTTTTCGCTACTGGAACAGGTCCCCTGCAGGGGGGTCATCGTCACCAGCCGCGCTTCTTCCCCCGGCGTCGATTTCGTTTCGCGGTTTTTCGCGCCCGCGGTGGGCATTCGCGAGGACCCGGTCACCGGCTCGGCCCACTGCTGCCTCGCGCCGTACTGGATGAACAGGCTGGGAAAGGCCGAGATGAACGCCCGCCAGGTGTCGGCGCGCGGCGGAGACCTATGGGTCGCGGTAAGGGGAGACAGGGTGCTCATCGGGGGAACGGCGGTGACGGTATTGAGGGGCGAGATGCGCACGGGCATGTAAGGGATTGGCGAATCACCGGGTAAAAGCTCATCCGCGATCATCCGTGCAAATCCGTGGCCGGATGAGTTAAAGAATCAGCCGCGGATTACACGGATTTACACGGATTTGTTTTTCTGGCAGAAGCTCATCCGCGCAAATCCGTGGCCGGATGCAGTAAAGAATTGGCCGCGGATAGCACGGATTACCGCGAATCGGCTGATCGGCAAGTGAACGCTCGATCCTGTTACTTTAAATTTTGGAGATGATGCCGCCATGAAAAAAATCGCCGCCGTGTTCCTTGCCGTACTCCTGGGCGTTCCCATGCTTGCAGGGATTTCCTACGGGGTGTATACCGCCGCGACCTGGCCGCGGTTCTCGTATGACGGCAAGGCCCTGCCCGCGAGCTTCAATGAATTCTATGCGCAAAGGCTCGCCCGGAGCAGGGCGATGGGCGCGCACCCGGGAAACGAGGAGCGCCTGGTCCGCTACGCGCCGGGAAAGACCCCGCTCGCATTTCTCTACCTGCACGGGTTCAGCGGATCGAGGATCGAGGGTGAGGACTGCACGGACAGCATCGCCTCCAGGCTGGGCGCGAACACCTACTACGTGCGCATGCCAGGCCACGGAACCACGAAGGAGGATCAGGCCTCGCGCGGCTTCCAGGAATACCTCGACGACGCGATCGACTCGCTCAGGATGATGCCCCTGCTCGGTGAAAAGACGATCGTGATCGGCACGAGCATGGGCGGACTCATCGCCACGTATCTCGCCGCAGAATACCCGGAGCTTGTGGCCGGCGCGGTCCTCTGCTCGCCCTTCTACGCGTTCGTGGACCCGCTCCTGAAGCTGTTCGACACCCCCGGCGGACGCTGGATCGTGGAGCGCCGCGAGGGCCCCATCCGCTACCCCGCGACGAAGCCCCCCGCGGGCGGCTGGGGCACGCACTGGTACGCGGAAAAGTACTACTCGTCGTACCAGAGCCTCGCGGACCTGCGGCGCTTCGCGGCGCGCGATGAGGTGTTCAGGAAGATCCGCGTGCCGGTCCTTCTCCTTTATTATTACAAGGACGAACAGAACCAGGACATCTACGCCGGCGTGCAGGAGATGAAAGGCGCGTTCGGGCAGTTCGGGCTGGACGCGTCGAGAAGCCCCTTGAACAGGATCCTGCGCGTGGAGAACGGCGCCCACGGGATGCTCTCCGCATGGCGGATTCCCGACAGGCCCATCGTGGAGAATGCGATCGAGGCGTTCGTGCGCGACGTCGCGTCCGCGCCGCGCGAAGCGAAGAAATAGGCCCGGAACAAAAAAAAAAACGGCGCGTTGCCGCGCCGCAGGATTTAAACTGGAAGGAGAATGTTTTCACGGTCGTTCGCCCACTGTGACGAACAGCGTCATCGAGCTTTTCTCGCGCCACACCTCGACCCTCACAGACTTTCCGGTGGGCGTTTTCTCAACCTCGTCCACGAGGTCGCGGTAGGTCTTGACCTTTCTGCCGTTGATGCCCTGGATCACGTCCCCCACCTTCATGCCCGCCTTGTCGGCGGGACCGTTCTGCATTACCGCGCCCACGAGCGCGCCCTCCTGGGATTTGAGGCCCACCTCGCCCGCGTACTCGTCGGTCATGGGGACGATCTGGACCCCTATGAATCCGCGCTTGATCTTCTTGTTGACCTTGAGCTGTTCCAGGACGGACATCGCCGTGTTTATGGGGATCGCGAAGCCTATCCCCATGCTCCCGCCCGTCTGCGAGTAAATCATGCGGTTGATGCCGATCACCTCGCCGTCGATGTTTATGAGCGGCCCGCCGGAATTGCCCGGGTTGATGGACGCGTCGGTCTGGATGTGGGCCTGTGAGCCCGCCATGTCGCCCAGGTTCTGACGGCCCGTGGCGCTCACCACGCCCATGGTGAAAGTCTTGTCGAGCCCAAAGGGGTTGCCTATGGCGATGGCCCAGTCTCCCACCTTCACGGAGTCGGAGTTTCCAAGGAAGACGGGCTTCAGCTTTTCCCTGGGCTCGATCTTGATCAGCGCCACGTCGGTGCGTTCGTCGCTTCCCACCACGACAGCGTCGTAGGTCGTCGCTCCTATCTTGACCTTCACTTTGTCGACCCCGGCGACCACGTGGTGATTGGTGCATATGTACCCGTCCTCGGAGATGACGAAACCGGTCCCCAGTCCCGTCCGTTTCTGGGTGCGCTGCTCCTGCTTGTCGGGCATGCCGAAAAATTCCCTGAAGAACGGGTCGCTGAAGAAGGGGTGCTGGGGTTGCTTCACCGTCTGCTCGGTGGAGATGAACACCACCCGCTCGCTGTAGAGTTCGTATATTTTACGGAATACGCTCTGCACCTCCTGCGCCCTGGCCAGGTCCGCGCCGTTTTTCACGGGGGAGTCGAGCACGGGGAAGTAATTCCCGGTCTCCGCGGCATGCGAATACGAGGGGAGAAGGGCCGACACGGAAAGCACCGCGGCGGCTATAAGCGCGGCGCCCGCGGCAAGGAATGTTTTTCCGGTTGTTTTCATTAAATCCTCCACTATTGTCTTCCCTGTTGGTTCATTGTGCTATACTAATGTTAAAGCGGTATGTGAGAGGAGTGCATTTTTTGTTACGTTTTTTTCGGGGAGATCGGTTGAAACCGGGTCTGGGAGGGAGGTTATGATGCCGGTAATCTTCATAGGCCACGGATCGCCCATGAACGCCATCCAGAACAACGAGTATACGCGGGGACTGCGTGAGCTCGGGGAGCGCCTGGGGCGTCCCGGTGCCGTCATGGTCATTTCGGCGCACTGGCTTACCCGGGGGGCCCCGCTGCAGTGCTCGGCAAGGCCGGAGCAGATTTACGACTTCTACGGGTTTCCCGAAGAGTTCTACCAAGTGCGCTACACGCCTCCCGGAGCGCCCGGTGTCGCGGCCGAGGCCGCGGGAGCCCTGGGCGGGGGCCGGGCGCGCCTCACGGAGGAGTGAGGGCTCGACCATGCGGCCTGGGCTGTTATGCGGCACATGTATCCAGAGGCCGACGTTCCCGTGTTCGAAATGGGCCTGGACACGTCCCTGGACGAGCGCGCGCATATAGCGCTGGCCGATTTTCCGTATTCCGGGGAACTGGGCCGGCGGGCGGCGCCCACGAACGATCATTTTCTCCCCGCGCTTTACGCGGCTGCGCTGGGGGATGCGCACGAACGACTCGAATTCGTGAATACCGTCATTCAAAATGGCAGCATCTCGATGCGGGGTTTTATTATTTCCTGAGCCATAAGATACTTGCATTACACGGGGATACCTGCTACCATTCGCGCGGCCCCTCGTGCGACGGCTCGCGGGCAGCCTTCCGGACTTGCCGACATGCATACTACTAAGTGAAGGGAAGGATGGTGCGTATATGAGCGCCGGTGAAAAACGGATTTTAATTGTTGATGACGACGACCTCGTCGCGAAAATGATTATGGATCTCGTCACTTCCATCGGGTTCAAGCCCACGATTGCGGCCAACGGCCGGGAGGCGCTGGAGTCCTTCTCGACGCGGTATTTTCCCATCGTGCTGACCGATATCTCCATGCCGGTGATGAACGGCGAGGAGCTGATCGACCGTCTCAAGGGAATGGACGAAGAACCCATTATAATGGTGATGACGGGACACGACGAGCCGTCCGTCATCATAGACGTTATGCGCAGGGGCGTGTACGATTACATCCTGAAGCCGCTCCGGCTGAACGACCTCGCCGTCAAGCTTGACCGCGCATTCGAGGCCTCGTCCCTGCGAAGGATGCAGCGCTCGATCGACAAGGAGCGGGTGGTGCGGCTCGAGAAGGACCTCGAATGGTACAAGTGGAACGAGCGCATGATGAACCGGGATGCGGCGAACGTGAACAAGTCCCTCTTCCACAGCCTGCACATGAGCTTCAACCAGGGCGCGGGCTTCGGAGCGCTGCTAACCCTCCTGGACATGATCGCCTTGAACGCGGTCGAGACGGGGGGGCGCTACACCATCGATGCCGACATGATGCGCCTTATTAATGAAAACGCCTCCGTCGCCCGCAAGATACTCAAGACTTTTGCCGACATAGACTGGATGCTCTCCCACGAGCTCACCCTTGTGGCCGTCTCCTACGACGACCTGTACGAGATGCTCAAGGGAGCCAATCGGGAAATGGGGAAAAACCTGGCGATCAAGGTGCAGGAGCTGCACCTTTCGGAACACAAGCCGGGCCTATCGAGCCGTATGGTGAAAATGGATGCCGAATACATGCGCAAGGCATTTTCCGAACTGGTCCTCAATGCCTGCAAGTTCTCGGAAAAGGGATACCCGATTTACGTGCTCCTCGAGGTCATAGATAAAAACATGGTCGTTTCCGTGGTGAGCAAGCCCGTACCCGACGAGCAGAAGCGAGTGGGAATACCGCTCGGATACGAAAACATCGTCTTTGAGCCGTTCTACCGGATGACCAAGGCGGTATTCGAGGGATACGAGTCGCTCGACTACGGACTGGGCCTCACGCTCGTCGAGAAGATCATGGCCAAACACGGCGGGAAGGCGTCGATTTCGAATATCACGGATTACAGCGACGTGACGCGCGAACCGGTCACGAAGGTGATCGCGTCGCTGAACCTTCCCCTTGTGTGACATAAGCGCCTCCAGAAGTCGGGGCGGTGCTTGATAAATCGGGGGAAAAAATAGAATTTGACTCATCACATGCTTCATGATATAGCAAATACATAACCGTGACAGGCGAGATAGTTGACTTATACCCGTCATGCGAAATGCTTTATAACAGACAATAGAAATACGCGTTTCCACGTAAAAAAGGGAGGTCGCTATGCAATGGTTCAATAACCTCAAGGTCGCCTACAAGGTATTGCTGAGTTGCCTGGTGTTCGTGGTAATAATCTCGGCGCTGGCCCTGCTGGGCTACAATCTTGCGTCCACCGCGACCAGTGAATTCAGGATTTTTTACGGTGAGCGCTTTGAGCCCGTCAGGTGGCTCAATCGCAGCGTGCGCAACATGATCCAGCGGCGCGTCAACATGCTCGTCATAAACGAGAGCGCGCGGGAAGGCGATATGGCGGAAGTCGTAAAGAGAATGGAGGACGCCGAAAAGCTCGCAGCGATGAACGACGAGCTGTGGAAAAAATTCACGGCAATCAAGCTGGACGATGAAGAAAAGAAAATAGCTGAGGCATACCAGGTTAAGCTCGAGGAGAACCGCAAGTATTACAAGGCCTACGTGGATGCCGTGAACGCCAAGAATTTCAAGCTCGCGGCGGAAGCCGACAAAAAATGGGTTGTGGGATTCCGGGAGCTTCGCGACTCGCTCGACAAGCTCGTCCAGTTGCAGGACAACGAGGCCAAGAAGATGCTGGAGGATACTGAGGCGTCGGGGCGCAGGACCTCGATCATGCTCCTCGTCGTCTGGCTGCTTTCCTTGGGCATAAGCGTCGTCATCACCACGATCCTCGCCCGCTCGGTGTCCAATCCCGTTCGCAAGGGACTCGAATTCGCCAAAAAAATCGCGGAGGGGGACCTTACCGACCGCATCGACCTGGACCAGAACGACGAGCTGGGACAGCTCGCCAAGGCGCTCAACGTCTCCGCCGAAAGCCTCGAGAAGTTCGTGTCCGAGGTGCTCGTCGCCTCGCAGAACCTCTCCCAGGCGGTGGAGGAGATCGCGAGCGGCAACCAGAACCTCTCGCAGCGCACCTCGGAGCAGGCGTCCTCGCTCGAGGAGATCGCCTCCACCATCGAGGAAACCACGGCGACCATACGCCAGAACGCGGAAAACTCAAACGAGGCGAACAAGCTTTCCATAGAGACCATGCGCATGGCCGAGGAGGGTAACAGCGTGGTCGTGGACGCGGTGGCGTCCATCAACGAGGTGAACAAGTCGAGCAAGAAGATCGAGGAGATCATCTCCGTCATCAACGAGATCGCGTTCCAGACTAACCTCCTGGCGCTGAACGCGGCCGTAGAGGCGGCGCGCGCGGGCGAGCAGGGACGCGGATTCGCCGTCGTCGCGGGCGAGGTGCGCAATCTCGCGCAGCGCTCCGGCAACGCGGCCAAGGAGATAGGGACCCTCATCAAGGAATCCATGGACAAGATCGAGACCGGTACCGACCTCGCCAACCGCAGCGGCGACGCGATCCGGGAGATCGTGAACTCGATGAAGAACGTGGCGCGCCTGGTGAGCGAGATCGCCGCCGCCAACCAGGAACAGAAGCAGGGCATCGACCAGATCAACATCGCCGTGAGCGAGATGGACACGATGACGCAGCAGAACGCGGCCCTTGTCGAGGAGACCGCATCCGCGAGCGAGGAGATGGCCGGGCAGGCGAAGGAGATGCAGGCCATGGTCGAGCGCTTCAGGATCACCGATACCACGCGCGACAAGACGTTTTCCTCCAGGCATAAGGAAGTCCACCTGAAGGCCGCGGAGGCGCAAAAGAAGAAGCCCGCCGGGAAGCCGGCCGCCAACGGCGAGCGGAAGCCCCAGAAGCAGGAAGATCCGGCCGCCGAGCGCAGAAAACCGGTGGATGTCCACAAGCCCGTTGAACCGTTCAGCGTGAAGGATTCCCTCAAAGACGAGGGATTCGAGGAATTCTGATAATCGGCGCGGATTGCGCACGGGCCAGTCGCGACCGGCCCGTGCGCAATATGCATTCCAGAACCAGTGAGGTGAAGGCAAGCGCATATGGAAGATGCCGGAATAAGAGAAGTTTTTTATAAAGAGTCGCGCGAGATCCTGGACAACCTGGAGGCGGACATCCTGATGCTCGAGGAGATGTCGGATCCCGATGTGGTGAACAGGCTCTTTCGCTATTTCCACACGCTCAAGGGCAGCTCGGGTATCGCGGGATACAAGAACGTGTACGAATTCACCCACAAGATCGAGAGCGTCCTCGACCGGGTCCGTTCGGGCGGCATCGAGGTGAACCGCGAGCTCGTCGACCTGCTGCTCGGAAGCCTCGACTGGGTGCGCGAGGCGATCGCCGGGGACGATGTCGCCTCCGGGGAGGCGAAGCAGGCCCTTATCGCGAAAACGAACGTCCTCATGGGAACGGTCGAACCGGCCTCCGAACCGGTCTCAAATGCAGGCGCCGGCGGTGAGCCGGCGCGCGAGATCGAGGTGGGTTATCGCTACTTCCGCGTGCATGCCGGTTTCAGGGACGACGTGTTCGAGAGCGGGATCGATCCCCTGCTGATCATGGAAGACCTCGCCGCGCTCGGGAAGTTCGTGGATCGCAGGGTGGACCGCTCGAAGCTCCCGCTCCTCACCGACATGGATCCCGAAAAATGCTATCTCTCCTGGGACCTCGTGCTCAAGACCAAGCAGCCTCCCAACAAGGTCGATGAGGTCTTCCTCTTCGTGAAGGACGACAACGATATTCTCATCGAAGACATCACGGCGATGTACACAAGCGAAACGCCCGTTCAGGACCACTCGGAGGAAAAGAAGCTGGGAGAGATCCTCACCTCGAAGGGAATCCTCACCGAACAGGAGCTCACCGACGTCCTCTCCTCGCTGGAGAAGAACAAGAAGCTGGGCGCGCTCATAGTCGAGAAGGGCTACGCGACCGACAAGGATCTTCAATTTGCGCTCAACGAGCAGGAAAAGATCAAGAAGCGGGTGGAGACGAGCACCGTGCGCGTCGACACCGAAAAGCTGGACGGGCTCCTGAACCTCCTGGGCGAGATCGTGATAGGACAGTCCGCGATAAACAGGATCGCCGACGAGCTGGACGAGGAAAAGGGCTTCCAGTTGAAGAACGCGCTCTACGGGCTCGACCGCGTGACGCGCGAGTTCCAGGAACAGATCATGTCGATTCGCATGATCCCCGTGGGGCCGTCGTTCGAGCAGTTCCGCCGGTTCGTGCGCGATTCCTCCCAGGCGCTCGGCAAGGACATCCGCCTTGAGATCGAGGGCGGCGAGACGGAGCTCGACAAGACGGTCATCGAGAAGATCGGCGACCCGCTCAAGCACATGATACGCAACGCCATCGACCACGGCATCGAACCGCCCGGGGAGCGCGAGAGCGCGGGCAAGGAGCGCATGGGCAGGATCATGCTGCGCGCCTATCACCAGGAGGGCAACGTGTTCGTGGAGGTCGCGGACGACGGCGGCGGCGTCAACTTCAGGAGGCTGCGTGAAAAGGCGGAGGCGATGGGCATCCTCAAGCAGGGGGACGAGGTGAACGAGCAGAGGCTTCTCTCGATACTTTTCATGCCGGGATTCTCCACCGCGGAGAAGGTGGGCGAGCTTTCCGGGCGCGGCGTGGGAATGGACGTGGTGAAAACGAACATCGAGTCCCTTCGCGGGAGCGTGGAGATAGATTCCCACCCGGGGAAGGGAACGACGTTCAGGGTAAAGCTGCCCCTCACGCTCGCCATCATCGAGGGCATGCTCGTGCGGGTGGGTGGGAGCATCTACATCATCCCGCTGCTGTCCATAGTCGAATCGATGCAGCCGCGACGGGAGGATATCCGCACGGTCAAGGAAAAGGGGGAGGTGGTACAGGTGCGCGGCGAGTACGTGACGCTGGTGCGGCTGTACGACCTGTTTGGCATCAAGCCCGAATTTTCGAACCCGTGGGAATCGCTCATGGTCATAGTCGAGTCGGGCATGTCCCGCGTGGGCATCATGATCGACGAGCTCCTGGGCCAGCAGCAGATCGTGATCAAGAGCCTGGAGAACTATATAAGCAGGAGCCGCGCGCTGTCGGGCGCGGCCATCCTCGGGGACGGGCGCGTCGCGCTCATAATCGACGTGCACGGACTGGTCGAGGAGCTGTCGAAATAGACGGAGGGTGACCGGGTATGACGGTAGTAACGCTCGAAGAGGACACCGGAATAAAGAAAATCAGGCAGTTCCAGTCGGCCCTGCGTGACGCGATCCGCGCCCCGGACGAGGTGATGCTGGACTTCTCGGCCGTACGCAGGCTCGATTGCGCGGCGGTGCAGGTCCTGCTCGCGGCCGCGCGCGAAATGAGGGAGACGTCAAAGAGCATGAAAATGCGCGGGGTGAACGAGGCGGTCAGGAACCAGCTATACCTGTGCGGCCTGCGGTAGGGGACGGTGCGTGCGCGCCAATGACACTTGCATGTAAGATCCGGAGGAGACATGAAGCATATTCTTGTTATCGATGATTCGCCGACTATTCGCATCAGCGTGGAATACGCGCTCAAGAAGGTGAATATTCCCATCAGGCAGGCCGAAAACGGCCAGGACGCCCTGCAGAAATTCAGGGACATAAAGGCGGCGGGGGACGACGTCGCGCTGTGCATCTGCGACATCAACATGCCCGTCATGGACGGCATCTCGTTCATCAGGGAATTCAGGAAAATCGACAAGTTCACGCCGGTGCTCGTGCTTACCACCGAGTCGGAACAGGACAAGATCAAGGCGGGCAAGGAGGCCGGGGCTTCGGGATGGATCGTCAAACCCTTCCAGCCCGCAGAGCTCCTCGGGGTCGTCGAGAAATTCATCCGCTGAAGGAGGGGGACATGAGCGAAATCGAGGATACGGCGCAGCAGGAGCAGAGAGCCGACAAGTCCTACCGGTCGATGGCGCAGACGTCGCGCGCAGAAAAGACCGAGGAGGAGAGCCAGTTCGTGACCTTCATGATCGGCGGGGAAACCTACGGCGTCGCGGTGCTCAAGGTGCAGGAGATCATCGGCATGACGCAGATTACGCACGTGCCCAACACCATGGTGTTCATGAAGGGCGTGATCAACCTCCGCGGCTCGGTGGTCCCGGTCGTGGACATGCGCATCAAGTTCGGCATGGAGGAGCGTTCGTACGACGCCTTCACGGTCATCATCATCGTAGAGGTGCGCGAGCGCATGATAGGCATGATCGTGGACAGCGTGTCGGACGTGATCGGGATACCCGTGAAGAGCATACAGGACACTCCCCACTTCAGCGCCAGGATCGAAACCGATTTCATAAGCGGGATAGGGCAGGTGGAGGACAAGCTGGTCATCATCCTTGACGTGGACCGGATTCTCTCCTCGGAAGAGATGAGCGAGATGGACAGGGAGAGGAGCTAGCGGGAAGGTCATGCATGATCCGTACTGAGACAAGCCGGTTCGGCAAACCCATGTGCATACTCTATCCCGGCGATTATCTCGCCACGAAGGAGGAATGCATACTGGGGACCGTCACGGGCGCGACGGTGAGCGTGTGCCTGTACGACAGCCTCAGGCGCATAGGCGGGATGGGCCATTTCATCGTTCCCGGCATGATCGGCACGGAGGGCATCGTCGCCGACCAGATCGCGGCGCACGGCGTGCTCAGCATGGAGTACCTCATGGGGGAGATCGTGAAGCTGGGAGGCGACCGGAAGTACCTGAAGGCCAAGCTGTTCGGCGCCGGGAGCACCAGCATGCGCGTGCCGCAGAAGGAATCGGTGATCCAGAGCAACATAAAGTTTCTAAAGGAATATTTCGCGCTCGAAAAAATCGACGTACAGTGCGAGGAGCTTGGCGGGCAGGACCGGAGGAAAATATATTTCTTTCCCACCACGGGCCAGGCCTACAGGCGCTTTCAGCGCCGGAACGAGGACTCGTCGGAGTTCCTCAAGCTCGAACAGGAGTATATCGATACCACGTTCAGGGACAAAGTGCGTTACGGAAAAGTATACCTGTTTGAGTGAGCCCGCATGAGCGACTCTCCGTTTCACATCCAGGAGCTGGGCGACAGGGAATTCACGAAATTCCGGGACATCATCTACGAGGAGAGCCGGATCAAGCTTTCCGAGATGAAGAAGGCGCTCGTACAGGCGCGGCTCATGATGCGCCTGCGGGAGCTCAGGCTCGGCGGCTACAGGGAATACTACGACTACCTCATGGAGCATTACGACGCCGAAATCGTCAACCTGATCAACTGCATCACCACCAACAAGACTGATTTCTTCCGCGAATCCAAGCATTTTGACTTCCTGAGGGAAGAGGTGCTCCCGCGCTTTGACGCGTCGGGCAGGACCAGGATGCGCCTGTGGAGCGCCGGCTGCTCGACGGGGGAGGAGCCCTATTCGATCGCGATCACGATATTCGAGCATTACAGGGGGGCCCCGCCGCGTGACATCAAGATCCTGGCGACCGACATCGACACGGCCGTGCTCGACGTCGCGCGCAAGGGGACGTACAAGGCGTCGATCCTCGAGGCGGTGGACCGCGAGACCTCGCGGCGCCATTTCCTGCGCGGCACCGGGGAAAACGAGGGCCTCTACAGGGTGAAGGACGCGGTGAAATCGATGGTGCACTTCAGGCGCCTCAACCTGCTCGACGCGCAGTATCCCATGAACGGGCCGTTTGACGTGATTTTCTGCAGAAATGTGATAATATATTTCGACAAGGACACGCAGAGGGTGCTGTTCGACAGGTTCCGCCGCTATATCGCGGACGACGGCTACCTCTTCGTGGGCCATTCCGAGACGCTTTCCGGGGTGACCGACAAGTTCAGCTTCATCAAGAACACGATATACAGCTGCGCAGCCAAGGGCGGAAGGGAGAAAAGCAATGTACGTTCGAAATAGCGCAAAATACGGGAAGGAAATCAAGATCATTCATCCGGGGGAGCTTTACGCCTCCGACAGGGACGAGATCATCGGCACGCTGCTGGGATCGTGCGTCGCGGTGTGCCTGTTCGATCCAACGAAGGGAATCTCCGGGATGAACCATTTCATGCTTCCCGGCAGGATCACGCACATGGACATCCAGAAAGACCGTACCGCGAAATACGGGATCACCGCGATCAACGAGCTCCTGGGCGAGATGAAAAAGCTCGGCGCGCGAAGGAACGACATGGTCGCCAAGATCTTCGGGGGAGGAGAGGTGCTCAACAACGTCATCCAGAGCACGACGATACCCGCGGATAATATCCGGATCGCGAAGGTCATGATGGAGATGGAGGACATACAGATCGCCGAGCAGGACGTGGGATCCAATTTCACCCGTAAGCTCCTCATGGAGGTCAAGACGGGAAAGGTGTATTTGAAGAAATCAACGCGCGGAGACGTGTTCGAAGAAGCCGTGAGCGAGGAAACGGAATATGCGAAAAGCCTGGGGCGGAAGAAATGAGCAGGATTAAAGTACTGATAGTAGACGACTCCGCGGTGACGAGGAAGCTCCTCACCGACGCCCTGTCGCGGTCGCGGGACATCGAGGTGGTGGGCACCGCGATGGACCCCTACATCGCGGTCAACAAGATAAAGAGCCTCGCGCCCGACGTGATGACCCTTGACATCGAAATGCCCCGCATGGACGGCATCACCTTCCTTTCGAAGCTCATGCTTTCCCACCCGATGCCCGTGATCATGGTGAGCTCGCTCACCGACGCGGGCGCGAACGCGACCATGAGGGCGCTCCACGCGGGCGCGGTCGACTTCATTCTCAAGCCGCAGGTCGACGACGCCTCCGGGTGGGAGCCGTTTGCCGACGAGCTCATTGAAAAGGTGATGGGGGCGTTCGGCTCCAAGATCACGCGCAAGACCGCGCCGGCCGTGCTTGACAGGGACGATCCCCTCGTCAAGTATTCCGCCGACGTCATCCTCCCCAAGAAGGCCGCGCAGACATCCCGGCTGCGCACGGAAACGATCATCGCCATAGGCGCGTCCACCGGGGGCACCGAGGTGATCGCGGAGATACTGGGAGCCCTTCCCGAGGACATGCCGGGGATACTCGTGGTGCAGCACATGCCGGAAAAATTCACGAAGGCGTTTTCGGACCGGGTGAACGGCATGTCCAGGCTTTACGTGAAGGAGGCCGAGCAGGGCGACCGGCTCTACCGCGGCACGGCGCTCATCGCGCCGGGGAATTTCCACATGCTGCTCAAATACGATTCCAACGGCTACTGGGTCGAGATCAACGACGGTCCGCCGGTGAACCGGCACCGCCCTTCCGTGGACGTGCTGTTCCGCTCGGTGTCGCAGACGGCGGGGAAGAACGCGGTGGGCGTAATCCTCACCGGGATGGGGAACGACGGCGCGAGCGGGCTCCTCGAAATGAAGGACGAGGGCGCCGCGACGATCGCACAGGACGAAGCTTCGTCAATCGTCTTTGGCATGCCCAAGGAGGCGATCAAGCTGGGTGCGGCGGACGAGGTGAAGAACATCCAGGGGATTATCGATTACTTGAAGAGGGTGGAGTGAGGGTGCGCCACGAAGGCGCATCCCCATGAAGGCGCGCAAGCGCTTGCGCGCCTTCATGGGGCGCTGTTTAATATTTCTGGGCGCGAATGCTTAATGTCGCGTCTAAGTTTTCACTTCCGAAATTTATTGGCCCCCCCGAAGCGGTTATGATATATGTTCCATCGGTCTGATCTGCAAAATTGAAGGTAATCGTGCCAGTACCGGGGTTCCAGGTTGTCGAGCCTGTTCGAAGTCGTGCTATATGGCCTGATGTAGCGGCATTAAATGGGAATGATGCAGGTACACCACTGCTCGGGAAGTAAACCTGAAGGTAAAATGAATTGTTAGCCAGGGGGTCAGAGCTGATGGCAAAGCCGGCAACGGGGGTACCATCAATAGTGGCATTGAAGATTATTGCATGGCACCCTGCATCAGGACCTATAGTGCAATCGCCATTAGTAATACTCGTGGAATAATTTTTATTCGGGCTCACCGTAAACTGGCTCAAATCCCCCGGCTGTATCTTGAATCCCTTGTCGTAACTGCTGCCGGTCCCGCCGCCGCAGGAGAGGACGAGCGCGAGGAGGGTGCTTGCCAGGAATGCTTTTTTCATCAGTGGTGTGCTCCGATTCGTGTAATGGGACGGATTCAATGACAGGTGCGCCGCCGTGTCAAACGAATTTTGTCGCGAAACCCTCCTGGCTTATGTTGGCGCGGGGCCCCCGGGGGTTACAAAAAAAACGGAACGCTCAGGGCGTTCCGTTTTTCTTCTGTTCCTGCTCCCGGTCCAGGGAGCACTGGGGCGCCATTCAGGTGGGAACCCCCAGCCTCGGGAGCACCCATTTGTTCATCGCGAACCAGACCGCGAGGACTATAATAAACAACAGCCACGATTTCATCGCTTCCCTCCGCCCCCGCTTAACATGCGCTTCCATTGCTTACAAAAAACCCCGATCCGAACGGCGTGGTTTTAAAATCCACCGTGATGGGAGATCCCGTTTCAACGTAGCGCTTGATGTCCCTGTCGAGGAGGATGTCGATCCCGTTGTCATTGACCTTGAAGTCCTGGCTGTTTTCTGACTCATCCAGAGCCAGCCCCAGTCGGGGACCTCCTCAGCCCACCCCGGAAAAGACGATCCTGAGCGCCGGTTTCGCAAGCCCGGACTCGTTCATTACCTTCGCGAGCTCGTCCTTTGCCGTATCGGTTACTTTAATTGCCATACCTTTTCTCCTTACCGCATCGCAGTTCTTCATACCCACTGCGTTATGCATGTATTAATAATATACTAAAATACTTAAATTACGTCAAGAAAATTCCTTGTTTTCCGTTTATAATCCGTTGTCATCCGGGAAACAACTCGTAAAAGTAGCCCGGGCCGGGGCGGGGAATCGGGGGGCCGAATCGCGTACGGGCCCGCATGTATGCCCTTGCCGAATCGGTGCATTGAAAACCTACGCACTCCGTGCTGCTCCCCTGGTATCGCTCATCCCAACCTAATCAAACGCCCCCCATACCCCCCGGCGGGGGGCAAAGACATCTGCCTTGGAAAGAAAATGCATATTGTGCCGCACGTTGAAGTTTCCCTTCTGGCGCCGCCCTGATCTTGTCGTGGCGGGGTTCAGGGGACTCCCGGGTTAGTTTGTGTGATATGGGGAATGCGAAGCGTTGGTAAAAAGGGCTTGCAGGTGATTGACCGGGTCTAACACTCCCGAGGCCACAACGAAACTGATCGATGTGTGCTGCGTCGGAATGAAGATGATGAGATCGGATGTAAGCGAGGAGATAAAGACCTCTTAAAATCTGCCCTCAATAAACCGGGCCTTTATCCCCTCAATCTCTCCTATCCCCCCATCTCCCTTTCTTGCACGCCTTTATTTTTTTCCCGTATTAAAACGCGATCTTGAGCACGTCCTCGAAGTAGTTCACGAACTTCGCGTCGAGTCCTTTCTTCACGTGCGCGGGGAGCTCGTCAAAGTCCTTCTTGTTCTCAACCGGGAAGATGATCGTCTTAACGCTCGCCCTTCGCGCCGCGAGCGTCTTCTCCTTCACCCCGCCGATGGGCAGCACCTTGCCGGTGATGGTGAGCTCGCCGGTCATCGCGATGCGCTTCTTCACCGGTTTGTTCCTTGCCAGCGAGTACAGGGCGGTCGCCATGGTGATGCCCGCCGACGGGCCGTCCTTGGGGGTCGCACCGGCCGGGACGTGGAGGTGAATGAAATGGCCCTCGAAGAACGATTCGTCGATCCCGAACTCCTTCACGCGCGAGCTGATGAACGAGTAGGCGATCTCCGTGGACTCCTTCATGACCGCGCCCAGCTGGCCCGTCTGCTTGAAGCCCATACTCTTGGACCTTATCGCCGTGGCCTCGATGTAGAGCGTGGCGCCCCCCATGCTCGTCCAGGCGAGCCCCCGCACGAGCCCCGGGATGTGCTTGAGGAACTGCGCCTCGTCGGTGAAGACGGGTTTTCCGAGGTATTCCTCGACGGTTCCCGGGTTCACACTGATCTGCTTTGGAGGATTGGGCCCGGCGAAGGCGCGCGTGGCCTTGCGCATGATTTTCTTGATGTTGTTTTCCAGGCTCCGCACGCCCGCCTCGCGCGCGTAGCCGTCGATTATCTTCCTGAGCGCCGGCGGATCGATCTTCACCATGGTTTTTTTCAGGCCGTGCTCGGCGAGCTGCTTGGGGACGAGGTAGCGCTTCGCGATCTGGAGCTTCTCCTCCAGTACGTAGCCGGAGAGCTTCATCATCTCCATGCGGTCCAGGAGGGGCGGCGGGATGGTGTCCAGCTGGTTCGCGGTGGCGATGAAAAGAATGTTGGACAGGTCGAAGCGCACGTCCATGTAGTGGTCCAGGAACTGCGAGTTCTGCTCCGGGTCCAGCACCTCCAGCAGGGCGGAGGCCGGGTCGCCCTGGAAGCTCGCGCCGATCTTGTCCACCTCGTCCAGCATGATGACCGGGTTGGAGGTGCCCACGAGCTTGAGGCTCTGTATGAGCTTGCCCGGCATCGCGCCGATGTAGGTGCGGCGATGTCCCTTGATCTCGGCCTCGTCGCGCATGCCGCCCAGGGAGAAGCGGAAGAACTTCCTGTTGAGCGCCTCGGCGACCGATTTGCCGATGGAGGTTTTACCCACGCCGGGAGGCCCCACAAAGAGTATGATGGAACCGGAAATGTTTCCCTTCATCTTGCCCTTGGCGATGAACTCGAGGATGCGGTCCTTGATGTCGTCGAGCCCGTAATGGTCGCGGTCCAGGAGTTTGCGCGCCTTGGCGATGTCGTAGTTGTCGGTGGAAAAATGTCCCCAGGGGAGCGTGGTGAGCCAGTCGAGGTAGTTCCTGCTCACGCCGTATTCGGCGGAGTGCGGCTCCAGGACTTTGAGCTTTTCGATCTCCTCGTCGAAGCGCTTATGCGCCTCCTCGGAAAATTTGAGTCCCTTCGCCTTCTCCTCGAACTTCTCCACCTCGCTGGTCTTTTCGTCCTTCTCCAGGCCCAGCTCCTTCTTGATCTCCTTGAGCTGCTCGCGCAGGAAAAACTCCTTCTGGTTCTTCTGGACGTTTTCTTCGATCTGCTTGGTGATCCTTTTCTGGAGCTTGCTAATCTCGAGCTCCTTCTTTAAGAGCAGCAGGACCTTTTCGACGCGCTTCTTCACGTCGAAGGTTTCCAGTATGTCTTGCACCTCGTGCGATTCCGCCGAGGTCATTGACGCGACGAAGTCGGCGAGCTTACCCGGGTCCTCAATGGTGAACCTGTTGAGGAAGAGCTTGAGCTCCTCCTGGAAAAGCGAGTTGGACTTGATGAGCTCCTTGACCGAGGACACGATCGCCATGGAATAGGCCTTGGTCTCCTCGCCCGGGATAAGGCCGTCCTCGTAGTGGTGGAATACATTCCAGCGGAGCACGGGTTCGCTCGCAATGACCTGGGTCAGGGTGAAGCGCTTGAGGGCGTTGATCATCACCTGTATGGTCTTGTCGTCCATGGGCGTGACCTTGATGATCCTGATGGTGGTTCCCACGGTGTAGAGGTCGTCGGGCGAGAGCGGTCCCTCGACCTGATTTTTCAAGAGCACCACTCCACCCACCTTCGAGTCCGATTCCATGATCTCCCTGGCGGTGTTAACCATTTTTTCACCGGTGAGGACCATGGGTATCATCATTCCCGGAAACAGGGGCCGCTGCGAAATGGGGATGATGGGAATGGTGTCGGGGAGTATTTCCGTGGGGATGATGAGATGGGTATTCTCTCCGTTTTGTCCGTTCTGCTCGCTCATGATGCCACCTTTATGAAATAATAGGCGGGTGAAGTTCCCGCGCTTGCAACGGTAAAGTGCTTGGGGTAATAATACAAAGATTTTTCCACGTGGACGAGCAAAAATAATTCCCTTGCCTGGGTTTCACCCGCCCGCAGGGCACGGCAAATTCTTTGCTTGACTTCGATTTCCGGCGTGTATATACTTTTATGGTACCCGGCACGATGTGCGGCGGAGCGACGAGTGTAGCTGCACGGCGGCGCATACAACATGCTCGAAGGAGAATCACCTTGAAAAAGATACTTCTCGCTGTTTTGATACTCGTACTCGGGACGACGATGGCGCAAGCACAGCTGTATATTGACGGCTATGGGGCATTCACCGGCGCGGGTGATGCGAAGAATGAGCTGGGCGTAGGCGGGGGACTGGGATATGCCATTACTCCGAATGTAAACGTACTGTTGCATGCGATAATGACCAGCAAAACGACGAATGCAAATACCAATAAGGAAACTTCGTATGAACACATGATGGTGCAGGGCGTGATCGAATATGGGTATCATTTCGCGAACAATCCGCTCATCTGGGCCTTGTCGATCGGCCTGGGTATGTCCGATACCTCCATTGATTATGACGAAGCGATGGCGAAAGAAGAACTGTCCGACAAGGGATTCTCCTGGGCGTTATACACGGGTCTGCAATGGGTGGCGACCCAGCATGTCACGCCTTTCCTGCAGGTGGGCTATCACCGGTCGATTTACAATTCCGAGTTGAAAGACGCGACGATCGGAGGGGCGCAGGTGCTCGTGGGGGTGAGGATCACGCTCTTTGGCGGCAACAAGTCGATTATGGACGGGTATTAGACCAGGCTTTCAGGCATGATGAACGAGAAACGCCGCGGGATGTTCCGCGGCGTTTTGCATCAATGATTCACCGAATTTATTCGTCACTTCTCGAACGGGTTCTTGATCTCCCTCTCCATTCCCCTGACTATGCGCTCCGACAGGTTCGCGACCGGGTCCGCGAACATGGCGTCGGACTTCATGTTCGACTGGATCCAGACGAGCTCCCGATCCTTTACGTCCACTGCGCGCAGCCAGCAGGTCTTGCGGTTCGCGCTGAATCCCACGACCAGCAGCACGTCCACGTTGTTCCTGAGCGCCTTCGTCATCCGGTCGAGCGCGTCGTTCTTGGTCGCGGTATAGTTGAGGTCAAAATCGGTATAGAGCTTCCTGAAATAGGCGGCGCGCTCCTCGTCGTCCCGGTTCATCCACGCGCCCAGCGGGAAGCTGGTCTTTCGCCAGTCGGTTATGATATCGTACGAGCTGTTTTTCGTGCGGACGTACCTGAATACGTCGAACCGCTCTTCCTTGAACGCGTTCGCGAGCTCGTCGCCCTGGACGCAGGTGACGGCGTAGCCTCCCTCCATGAGCGGCATGTACAGCCTGTTTAGCTCTTCTCCCTCGAGGTTGGTAAGGATAGCGACACGCGCCCCCCTGGGAATGGCCCTGCTCTTGTAGAGGTTCTCGCGGTCAAGGAAATTGATCACGATGAGGGAGATGCGGTCGACGAGCTTGAAGATCTCGGTCTCCATGCGGCCCACGTTGGTGAATGCGAATACCTCGTTCGACTCGCGCGCGTACATGGATAGCTCGATGCTGATCTGGTTGTTGGGCAGGGGCTGGAAGCTCCCCATGATGAAGATGTCGGCATCGATCTTGTCCACGAGCTCGGGAAGCTCGAAGTTCTCGTACGTCTTCTTGAGCTCGAGGTCGAATTTCCTGAGCCGTTCTTCCACCTGGAGAGGTTTTTTCACCTCGACGTCGAAGATCGACTTGATGGACGAGGCGAACGAGTTGGGGAAGATCGTTTCGAGGTAGTTGTAGTTTTCGTTCGCGGACCTGTTCGCCAGGTATCCGAACGCGATGGTAGTGCGCGCGAACGCGCTTCCCGCGATCATGCAGATGCATGCCGCCGCCGCGCCGATCAGTAACAGCCGCGCCTTCATGGCCCTACTGCGCGAGGTTCGCGACGAAGTGCTCGATCACGGTCTCGAGGGTGTCCCTGTACTGGGTGGAATAATTAATCACTCCCACGAGCTCGAAGGTGGCGAGGTCGATCACGCGCGCCCAGCTCACGCGCTCCCAGTCCTTGAACTCGAGCAGCACCAGGTAGCGGGCGCCCCACTTGTCCTTCATCTGGCCCAGGGTCTCCGCCTTGCTGAGCTCGTAGTTGTACACGTGGAGCTTGTAAAGGTTGTCGTATGTCTTCTGCATGGAGAAGAGAAGGTTGATGTCGTTGAGGGTCGTCTTGTAGGCGACCTTCTTGAAGTCCGTGATGTCGAACACGTCCTGCGCGGTGTAGATGTCCGAGGCGTTGAACGCCTTCACCTTGAGGTCCCTGCTCATGAACTTCGAATAGATCACGTTCTGGACGTTCGTGGGACAGTCCACGATCACGATGACGCTGGAAGCGGGGGCGATCTTCTGCTTTACCACGGCGACCGATTTCTTCGAGGCGCAGCCCGGTCCGGCTGCGACCAAAAGAGCGGTGCAGAACGCGACGGGTTTAGCGAGACGCGAAATTTTTTGCATAGTTTCCCCCTGGCCTGGCGGTTATCTATACGGGAACCTGCTCCCGTATGGTCGTACGCATGTCGCTAATAAATTAACACGTGCGGGGGGTGATGTCAAATAGAAAAAGGGGGAGGATGGGGCGCTCCCGCGCCGGTGCGCGGGAGCGAAGGCTCGGCGCCGCTACTTCTTTTCCTTGGCCTTTGAGATCTCCTTCCGGAGGAGCTCCGAGTTCTTCTGGACCTTGCCCTCGTCGCGGAGGTTCTCAATGACCTCGCGCGCCTTCATCTGGAACTTCTGCTGCATGAGCTGCTGTTTCACGAGAAGCTCTTTTTTCTCGATGGGGAGCATCTTGAGCTGGGGGTCGAGCCTTGGATTGTTGTTGAGGGCCACGATGCCGTCGTCGACCTCCTTTTGCGTGGGCTCTATGTCCTTCTTGTATTTCTCGCTCATGTAGTAGGTGCTCACGATGCTGTCGGTGGTCGTTTCGAGGAGCGCGATCAAATCTTTCTGCTTGAGGAAGCCTTCGTCCTTGGCCTTCTTCGCGACCAGGCGCTGGCGGATCACCTGCTCGAGAAATTCCTGCTTGTCAAGGAAGGGATTGCGGGCTACCTGCTCCGGGTCGGCGGCGAGCTCGTCTATCTTGTTGTCGGGGAGATGGTAGACCGACCGGTGCTGCGCGTAATACAGGCCGTTGAATTCGTCGAGCGTGAGCGTGGTCCCGTCTATCTTGGCGACCCAGGTGGAGGAGTCCGAGCAGGACGAGAATCCCGCGGCGCCCAGCAGGACGATGACGGTCGCGAGTACACGAAATATCTTCATGGCAGAGTTCCTTGAAATAGTATTTGGACGAGATTGGATCAGGCGGCATTGCGCTCCGCCAGAGTACCGAATATGGGAGGCGCTTAAAGCAATTGTTGCAAGCATTTTTTAAGCTCCTCGATCTTTTTTTCGTCTCCCTTCGAGCCAGGCTTGAAGTGCAGCACTTCCTTGTCCACGGGATCGAGCGAAAAGCGCGCGTCCTTCTTGAGGAGCGCGAGAAGGCGCTTTACGTCGATCCTGGATTCCCCGGAGATGCGCATGCGCACTCCCCGCGAGTCCTCGAGTATCTCGTCCACCATGAGGTTGGATGCCAGGGTGCGGATCTTCTCGAGCTCGACCAGGATGCGCACCTCGGCCGGGGGAGGGCCGAATCGGTCCCCCATCTCCTTTTCGAGCTCCTCGACCTCCTCCATGAGCTCGCAGGATTCGAAGCGCTTGTAGAATTCGATCTTCTGCCGCTCGTCCGCGATGTAGGTTTCGGGGATGTAGAACGTCGTCTTCATGAACACGGGCGTGCGGAACATGCGCAGCGGCTTTTCGCCCTTGAGGCGCCGTACCGCGTCCTCGAGCATCTGGCAGTAGAGGTCGAACCCCACGTCCATGATGTTGCCCGACTGCTCGCGGCCCAGGATGTTCCCCGAGCCCCGGATCTCCATGTCCTTCATCGCGATCTTGAAGCCGCTCCCCAGCTCCGAGTACTCCGCGATGACGGAGAGGCGCTTCTGCGCGGTTTCCGACAGCGGCACGTGGCGCGGGTAGGTGAGGTAGGCGTAGGCCTTGGCGACCGATCTCCCCACGCGCCCCTTGAGCTGGTAGAGCTGCGAGAGGCCGAAGGTGTCGGCGCGGTTGACGATGATGGTGTTGACGTTGGGCATGTCCAGGCCGCTCTCGATGATCGAGGTGCTGATGAGGATGTCGTACTTCCTCGCCAGGAAGTCGATGATCACGTCCTCGAGCTCGTGCTCGGGCATCTGGCCGTGTCCAACGATGATGCTCGCCTCTGGAACCAGCTCGCGCAGCGCCGCGGCCTGCGCGTCTATGGTCTGCACGCGGTTGTGGACGTAGAAGACCTGCCCGCCGCGCTCGATCTCCTTGAGGACGGCCATGCGCACGATGTCCGGGTTCTCCTCGATCACGTAGGTCTCGATCGACTGACGGTTCTCCGGCGGCGTGCTTATGATGGAAAGGTCGCGGATTCCCGCGAGCGACATGTGCAGGGTGCGGGGAATGGGCGTGGCGGAGAGGGTGACCACGTCCACCTGCGTGCGCAGTTTTTTCAACTTCTCCTTGTGCATCACGCCGAAGCGCTGCTCCTCGTCGATCACGAGGAGCCCCAGGTTCTTGATGAGCACGTCCTTCGCCAGCAGCGCGTGCGTCCCGATGATGATGTCGAGCGATCCGGCGGCGAGCTTCTTCTTGCTTTCGGCGACCTCGGTGCGGGAGCGGAAGCGCGAGATCGTCTCGATCGAGATGGGGTAGTCGGCGAAGCGGCGCGCGAAGGTGTTATAGTGCTGCATGGCCAGCACCGTGGTGGGGACGAGCACCGCGACCTGCTTTCCCGCCATGACCGACTTGAAGGCCGCGCGGATGGCAACCTCGGTCTTGCCGAATCCCACGTCCCCGCACACGAGCCGGTCCATGGGCTCGGGCTTTTCCATGTCGTCCTTGATGTCCTCGATCGCGGTGATCTGGTCGGGCGTCTCGTCGAACTCGAACTTCGCCTCGAACTCCTCCTGCCACACGGTGTCGGGAGGGAAGCGGTAGCCTTTGAGCGCGCGCCGCCGCGAGTAGATGTGCATGAGCTCGTTCGCGATCTCCTCCACCGACTTCTGCACGCGCTCCTTGATCCGGTTCCACGCCGACTTCTTGCCCAGCGCGTCGATGCGCACCTCGCGCCCGTCCATGCCCACGAACTTCTGCACCATGGTGATCTGGTCCAGGGAGACGTAGAGCCTGTCGCCGCCGGCGTACTCGATGATGAGGAAGTCCCGCTCGACCCCCCCGGCCGTCATGCGCTCGATTCCCCTGAAGTAGCCTATGCCGTGGTTGATGTGGACCACGCGGTCCCCGGTTTCCAGGTCCAGGAAGCTCTCGATGGGACGCGATCCCTTTTTCTTGAAGTGCTTTTTCTTGCGGTACGCCTTGCCGAAGATCTCGTGGTCGGTGAGGACGAGCGTCTTCCGCTCCGCGAGCTCGAAGCCCTCCTTGAGCGGGCTTATGAGGATGGAGAGCGGCGCGTCCGCGTCCATCTCCTCGAACGAGCTCGACGGAGAGAGCTCCGCGAGGAGGTCGTAGAGCCGGCGCGCCTGTCCCTCGAACCCGGTGCATACGCACACGCGCCACCCGTCCGCGAGCCGGGAAGCGAGCTCGTCGCGGACCATCCTGATCTTGCCGTGGTAGTTGGGTATGCTCCTGAGCGTCATCCGGACGGCGTCCGTCGTGGTGGTGAAGACCTGGAGCTCGAGCGCCCTTTCGCGAGCGCGGTTGAACGCCCCCGGATCCAGCAGCCGCTCGGGCGGGAGGCACCAGGCGTGTGAATGCCGGCGGCGGTAGAGCTCCGTGAAGGTTTTCTGGAGCGCGTCGCGCGCCGCGCCGCAGTCGATCGCGTCGAACACGATGACGCGCGCGGATTCGGCCAGGAGAGAGGTGAGCGGCGCGGGCTCGATGATGAGCGGGAAGAGATCCTCGATTCCCGGGATGGAGCCGTGGTGGAGGTAATCGCCCTTTTCCCCGGCGGAGAGGTCGGGCACCTCGAGCTTGTGCTCCTTCGCGCGCTCGAGTTCAACCGTGAGGGCGCTGCGCTCGCGCGTCGAGAGAATGAGTTCCTTGCGCGGATACACGGTGATGCCGGGAAGCTTCGCGCAGGAAATCTGGCTTTCGGGATCGAACTCCCGGACGGTCTCGAGAGTGTCGCCAAAGAAATCCAGCCGCACCGGGTTCTCCGCCGTGGGGAGGTAGACGTCGATGATGCCGCCCTTCACCGAGAACTGGCCGTAGGCTTCCACGCGGTACTCGCGCACGTATCCGTAGGCGACGAGGGTCTGCACGATGTCGTCGAACGGGTAGTCCTCGCCCGCGGAGAGGCTTATCCCCTTCTGTAATAAAAAGCCGCGAGACGGCATGAGGCGCACGAGCGACTCCACCGGAGCGACGAAGACCGCGGGCTCGCCGCTGATGAGGCGGTAGAGGGAGGTGACCCGCTCGCGCTCGATCGCCTCGGGCGGCGAAACGAACTCGTAGGGGAGCGTCTCCCACGCGGGGAGGGCGCACACCAGGCGGGAGTCCATCCAGCAGCCCAGGTCGCTCACGACGTCCTGCATCGCCCCCTGGTTCTTCACGATCACGAGCGTCTGGCGGGGGTCGTCCGCGAACACCGAGGCGGCGATGAAGGGAAAGGAGCTGGGCGCGATTCCCTCGATGGAAATTTTTTGACCTGGGGCCTCCCGAAGGCGCGCGTACTCCGGCGAGCTGATGAACGAATCGGTGAGCGGTTTGAGCAGCATGGCTAGTAGCGCAGCTGGGCGGCCAGCGCGGTCCCGTTTTTAACCGCCGCGCCCTGCAGCGAGACGCCGCGTCCGATCTCCACTATTTTTTCCAGCCTGCCGAGATTGGTCCAGTACCGCCAGGCGTAATACCCGGACGCGAACACTCCCGACGCGGCGGAGATGAACGCGAGACTGTAGATGATCGTCGAGACGATCCCGAAATGCAGGACAGCGTAGAAGAGCATGCATATGCCGAACGACAGCACGCTCGCCCCGGCGAAGAAGAGAGCGTTGTAGCCGTTGGCGAGGGTGTTTTCGCGGTCCAGCTGGAGGTAGCGGATGAGGTAGTCCGGCGGGAGCTCGCAAAGGATGTCCCTCGCCGCTGGGTCCACGGTGAATGACTGCCTGAGCGGGTAGCGCAGGTAATGGTAGCGGCGCGTGGTCACCGGGTCGTTGTCGACCAGGCGCTCGATCGTGTATTCGTAGGTTCCGGCCGCGAGCGGACCGGGCATGCTGTAGGCGTAAAAGACGCCAAAGTAGGATCGGGGGTCAACTACGGCCGTCGCGGGCGGCTCGTCCTTCCCTGAGGCGTTCCTGACGGTGATCCGGTAGCGCGCCCCGGCGCCGGCATCGCGTTCCTGGTAGAGGTCCTGCCATACGACGGTGACGCGCCCCCCGCACACGCCTCCCGCGGGCCAGGAAAGCGGCTCAATGAGCCCCTGAGCGCGCGCCGAAACCTGCCCCGTGACGATGCACGCGGCGAGCACGAGTGCGAGAGCATTTCTCAAAGGCTTCATGTAGGGCGGCGCTGCTCCTGCTGTGAACAGGGGGAATAGTATTTTTCCTTGCAAAAGTGGCAATACTTTTTTAGTACTGTGGGGAGTAAGTACGCGATGGGTACCAGCGCCCGGGCGCGGCGTCGGCGGGCGCCCGGCAGACAGGCGCCCGCTCCGTTCCGTGTGCTTCATTTCCCGCACGTGAGAGGAAACGGTATTGAACAGGTCATTCAGTGGAGTCGCCGCCGTGCCGGGCGCGTTGTGCGCGGCCGCGCTCATCCTTCTCTCGCCCCGGCCCGCCGCCGTGGAGGAGGATCCCCGTGCGATCCTTTCGGAAATAGTAAGGGAGAGCGCGAAGATCACGAGCATCGACGCGCAGATCGAACAGTACATAAGCGCGCCCGGGACGGGGAACGAGTACTACAGGGGACGCTACCGCTCCGACAGCCAGGGGCGCATGCGCATAGACTACACGGTGCCCTCCGCGCAGGTGGTGATCCACGACGGGCGGAACTTCTTCTGGTATTATCCCGGCGAAAAGCTTCTCTACAAGATCGAGCGCCGCGGGAAGGAGCGCCCTGCCTCCCGACCGGACCCGCTGGGCGACGTCGCGCGGGACCTGGAAAAGAAATTTGCCGTGGAATACCTGGGCACGCACCTTCACGGCTTCTTCACCCCCGTGCATTACTTCCTGCTTAAAAACACGGAGAACGGCGTCACCATGGACGTGCTCGTGGACAAGGGCAAAAAGGCGGTGCTTTCAAAAACGGTGCGCGACGCGCGCGGGACGGAGCTCGTCCGGGAATCGTACGACGGGTACGCAAAGGCAGGCGACTCCTGGTTTCCCTCGCGCGTTACCGTCGCCGCGCGCACGGCCGGCGGCGTAACGAAGAACATAACCGTGTACACGGACGTGGCGCTCAACCGCGGCGTTCCCGCAT
>CALMJO010000240.1 GCA_937864375.1 uncultured Spirochaetota bacterium | reverse complement strand
CTCGATTCCTCGCGCATGGAGCTGGAGATCGTCTACACCGACGGGAAGCGCGCGTGCTTCGCCGCGCCGCTCTTCCCCGGCGAGGACTCCGACCGCGACCTCACGGCGGCCGCCCGCGCGCTCCTGGAGCGCGGTCTCGCGCGGCGCGTGAGGCTCCGCAAAATGAGGCTCGCCCTCGCGCACCTCGCGCCCGCCGCCGCGCAGCTGGACCTCTTCACGCCGCCGGAGCGCGCGAAGGTCCGGGCGCTGCAGCACGCGATCGACGACGTCCGGCGGCGCTACGGGCGGGAGGCGCTCGTGAGCGGGGCCTCGCTCGCGGGGGGAACGCCGTGAACACGCAGCTCGCGCTCAGGTCCAACTTCTCGCTCCATTACGGGACGCGGCCGGTGGGCGCGCTCGTCGCCGCCGCGGCGGAAATGGGCTACCGCTCCCTCGCGCTCACGGACATGAACAACCTCTACGGCGTCTTCGAGTTCCTGGACGCCTGCGCGCGCCACGGCGTGCGCCCCGTTATTGGATCCGAGCTTCGCCACCGGGGGGAGAGCGTGCTCCTCTACGCGAAGACGCGGGAAGGGTTTATGAACCTCACGGAGCTCATCACATTGAGGATGATGGACGAGGGCTTCGTCATGCAGGACGCCCTCGCGCGGCTTTCAGGCGGCCTGGCCGTGGTGACCGACTCGGCCGCGCTTTTAAAGGGGCTCGCCGGCCGGGTGGAGGATTTGTCTGCACGCATCATGCCGGGCTCAATGCGCGCCGCGCGGGACGCGCGCGCCCTGGGGCTCCCGGTCGTCGCGGCGGGAGAGGCAGTGTTCCTGGACGGGAGCGACCCCGGCGTCCACCGGGTGCTTCGCGCAATTGCGCGTAACGTCACCGTGCACCAGGTGGAGCCGGGGGACATGGCCCCTGCCGCTTCGCTCCTGGTCCCCCCGGATGAAGCCGCGAGGGCTTATGACGCATTCCCGGGGTCCATGCGCAACGCGGAGGCGCTCTCCGAGCGCTGCGGGTTCAGGGAGATTTTTGACGGATGGATATTCCCGGCCTACGGCGAGCCCGGGGGAATGGACGCGGCGCGCGCCCTGAGGGAGCGCACCCTGGACGGGGCGCAGGCGCGCTACGGGGAACTGTCGGACACCGCGCTCGAGCGCATCGAGTACGAGCTCGCGATCATCACCGGGAAGGGCTTCGCCCCCTACTTCCTCGTCGTCGCCGACATCGCGAAGCTCGCCTCGCGCATCTGCGGGCGCGGGAGCGCGGCGGCGAGCGTGGTCGCCTACTCCCTGGGGATCACCAACGTGGACCCCCTGGAGCACGACCTCTACTTCGAGCGCTTCCTGAACCCGGACCGGAGCGACCCCCCCGACATCGACCTCGACTTCGCCTGGGACGAGCGCGACGCCGTCATTGACCGGGTGATGGAGCGCCACGGGAGGGAGCACTCGGCCATGGTGTGCACGAGCGTGCACTTCCAGGCGCGCGCGGCGCTCCGCGAAACGGCGCGCGCCCACGGCATGCCCGACTCCGAGATCTCCGGATTCGAGCGGGGCTTCTTCCGGCGCGCGCGGCAGAGCGCTCGCCTGGACGAGGCCTGGCACAGGATACTCACCGCGGCATCGCGCATAACGGGCTTCCCGCGCCACCTGGGCGTGCACGTGGGCGGGATCGTCATTACGCCGCGCCCCGTGCGCCGCTACGCCCCCGTGGAGCGCGCGGCCAAGGGCGTGCCCATCATCACCTGGGACAAGGACGACGCCGAGCGGGCCGGCTTCGTGAAGATCGACCTCCTGGGCAACCGCTCGCTCGCGGTGGTGCGGGACGCCGTCGCGAGCCTGGAGGAAGAGGGAACCGCGCCGGACCGGGCGCGCTGGCGGCCCATGGACGATCCCGGCACCCGGGAGCTCCTGGCGCGCGGGGAGAGCATGGGGGTGTTTTACGTGGAATCGCCCGCCATGCGCCAGCTCCAGAAGAAGACCGGCAGGGGAGACTTCGCGCACCTCGTCATACATTCTTCCATTATACGCCCCGCGGCGAACAAGTTCATCCGCGCGTACGTGAAGCGCCTGCACGGCCAGCCTTACGAGCCCCTACACCCGGTGCTCGACCACATCCTCCGCGAGACCTACGGGATCATGGTCTACCAGGAGGACGTCTCGAAGGTCGCGGTCGCGCTCGCCGGCTTTTCCCCCGCGCACGCCGACGGCCTCAGGAAGATCCTCACGAAGCGCAACCGCGAGGAGAAGCTCGCCGCGTACCGCGAGGAATTTTTCGCGGGGGCCGAGCATCGCGGCGTCGACACCGCGACCGTGGAAAAGATCTGGGAGATGATCCAGTCATTTGACGGCTACTCGTTCTGCAAGCCGCACTCGGCGTCGTACGCGATGGTGTCGTTCCAGTCGGCGTGGCTCAAGCGCCACCACCCGGCGGCGTTCATGGCGGCGGTCCTCTCCAACGGCGGCGGCTTCTACACCGCGTCCGCCTACGTGAGCGAGGCGCGCCGCCTGGGCCTCGCGGTGCTCCCGCCGGACGTGAACGCGAGCCGCCTGGAGTACACGGGGAAGGGGAGCGAGGTCCGAACGGGCCTCATGGCGGTGGCGCGCCTCACTGCCCGGACCATCGGCTCGATCCTCAGGGAGCGCGCGGCGCACGGCGGCTTTTCTTCCATAGAAGACCTCGCGCGCCGCGTGAACGTCCCCCCCACGGACGCCGAGGCGCTCGTCGCCTGCGGGGCGCTGGACTCCATTGCCGGCGGCAGGAACCGCGCCGAGCAGCTCTGGGCGCTCTGCCCGGTGGACGCCGCGCTCCCGGCACGGGAGGCGTCCCTCTTCGAGGAGGCTCCCCCGCCCGCGAAGGCCCGGAGGGCCCCCTCGCCGCAGGAGCTCCTGGAGCAGGAGTACGGACGGCTGGGCTTCCTCTGCGCCGGGCACCCGCTTGTCCTCTGGGAGAAAAAGATGGGCGGGAGGAGCGCCGTGCGCGCCCGGGACCTGGCGGGGCTCACGGGCAGGGAGGTGCGGATCACCGGCTGGCTCGTTACGCGCAAGACCATCCTCGCCGCGTCGGGCCAGCCCATGGAGTTCGTGAGCTTCGAGGACGAGACCGGGATCTTCGAGACGGTGTTCTTCCCGGAGGCCTGCGGCACCTTCTCCGAATCGCTCATCGCCGAGCGGCCGTACGTCATAAGCGGACGCGTGGAGAACGACATGGGGGCGGTGTCGCTTACCGTGAAGTCACTTGCGGTGGTGGAATGAGCGAATCGGCACGCGCGCATGTGTAAGAATGGGGGATAGGGGGATGGATGAGATGGTGGGGATATAAATATTATGGAGTTCCCGCTGAACGATCATTCTGAAAGCGCATAGTTACACATTTAGAAGATAAGCCCTTCCAACGCCTCTATCTCTTCCATCGCCGTTCGCCGTTATCTCTTCAATCTCCCTTGAAGGGTGCACTCACGGAAAGCGCTCTTCCGCGGGCATGTTTCACGACAGCGGCGTGTAAGAATAGGAGATAGGGGGATAGATGAGATGGTGGGGATGAAAAAATTGTGGATTTCTTTCTGAACAATCATTCTGAGGGCGAGTAATTGCTCTTTTAATCAATACGCCCTCCCTCTGCCTCTATCTCTTCCATCGCCGTTCGCCGTCGTCTCTTCATCCCCTTTGAAAGGCGTCCTCACGGAAAGCGCTCTTCCACGGGCATGTTTCACGGCAGCGGCGTGTAAGAATAGGAGATAGGGGGATAGATGAGATGGTGGGGATGAAAAAATTGTGGATTTCTTTCTGAACAATCATTCTGAGGGCGAGTAATTGCTCTTATAATCAATAAGCCCCCCCAACGCCTCTATCTCTTCCATCGCCGTGTGCCTTTATCTCTTCAATCCCCCTTGAAAGGCGCCTCCACAGAAAGCGCCTTTTTACGGGCATGATTTACGGCAGCATCCCGATCGCCTGCTCCAGCTTCGCCATCGTGTCCTCGTGGAAGCCTATCTCCTGGAAGAGAATGTTCCCGTACTGGTCCACGAGGAAGGTGGAAGGGAGGCTCTTGGCGGGATTGTACTTGGTGATGGCGACATGGTACACGTCCAGCAGGAAGTCGTGGCTCACGCCGATCTTCTTCATGAAGCCGGCCGCCTTATCCTTCGCCTTGCCCTCGCCGTCGTTCAGGTCCGCGGTGATAAGGATGAGCTGGAGGTTCTTCGCCTTGCCGTATTTCTTTTCCATGTCCACCAGGAGCGGCACGTCCTTTTCGCAGGGCTTGCAGTAGCTCGCGAAAAACGAGATGATGAGGTTGCCCTTGAGTGATGACTTGAAGACCATGCCACCCTTGTCGCTTTCCAGCGCGAAACCGGGCGCGGTCTGCGCATGGGCGAGTCCCGCGAGGAACGCGAAAATCGTTACGATCAGCAGCGCCTGGAGTTTCCTTTTCATCACTGGTGCTCCTTTAATCGGTTGGTTCGGAATGCCTGCCGCGGCAGGTGAACGCCGATACCATACGATGTGCCGTGGAAAAATCAATTACTTTATTGGAATGGAAGATGACTATACCGGCTAAAATAGAAGCGGGCCGACGGAAAGGCAATGAGTATGCGTCATCCTTCAGGTTCACCGGACAATTATTAAAAAAGCGGCGTGTTCGCTCGCATACTCGTCCGGGCATGCGGGCGAACTTGGTTGCTACCCTATCTTCCCCTCTCCCCTCAGCGCCGCCTTGAGCTCCTTCTTCAAAATCTTTCCCAGGATGTTGCGCGGGAATTCGGTGCGCATGTCCACGTACCTGGGCACCTTGTACGAGGCCATGTTTTCCTTGCACCACCCTCGGAACTCCTCGGCGGTGAGCGCCGCGCCTGGCTTCAGGATGAGGCAGGCCATGACCTCCTCCCCGTAGATCTCGTCCTTCGCGCCCACCACGGCGACGTCCTGGACGAGCTCGTGGCCGCGCATGATCTCCTCGAGCTCCTTGGGATAGATGTTTTCGCCGCCGCGGATGATCATCTCCTTTTTGCGGTCGACGATGAAGAGGTAGCCGTCGGCGTCCTTGTACGCCATGTCCCCGGTGTGAAGCCACCCGCCGCGAAGCGTTTCCGCCGTTTCCGCGGGCTTGTTGAAGTAGCCCTTCATCACGTTCCCCCCGCGGATGACGATCTCGCCCACCTCGCCGGCGGGAAGCTCCCGGTCCTCGTCGTCGAATATGCTCACCTCGCTGTCCGCGAAGGGGATGCCAATGGAGCCGATCTTACGCACGCCGTCGATGGGGTTCGCGGTCGCGCCGGCGGTTCCCTCGGTGAGGCCGTAGCCCTCGATGATGATCATGTTGAAGCGCTCCTCGAACCTGCGGATGGTCTCCACCGGCATGGGGGCCGCGCCGCACACGCCGTAGCGCAGCGAGCTCACGTCCACGTCGCCCGCGGGCGTGGCGAGGAGGATCTGGTAGACCGTGGGCACGCCGCTGAAGATGGTCACGCGGTACTTCGCCACGCACTCCCAGAACTCGCTCGCGCTGAAGTTTTTCCTTAAAATAATCTGCGCGCCCGCGCACATCGGGGCGCACCCCGTGATGACGAGCCCGTTCACGTGGAAGAGCGGCAGGAAGCACATGACCACGTCGTTTTCGCGGATGTTCGCAAGCCTCCCGGCCTGCGCCGAGTTCGTCAATATATTTCCATGCGAGAGGAGCACGCCCTTGGGATTGCCGGTGGTGCCGGACGTGTAGACGATCGTGGAGACGTCGTCGGGCGCGCACGCGGGCAGGTCCGGCTTTCCCTTTGCCGCGATGAACCCCTCGAAGTCGATGCAGTCTTTCCCCGCGCAGTCCCTCCCTATGACATGCTTCAGTGCCGGGGAACCCGCGCGGATCTTCTCGAGGTGGCCCCAGTAGGCCGCGTCCACGAACACCGCGACCGCGCCCGAATCGTTGAACAGGTACGCGATCTCCTTCGTCTGCCACCAGCAGTTGACGGGGCCGGCTATGGCGCCCAGCTTGATGATGCCAAAGTACGTGAAATAGAACTCCGGCGAATTGTCCATGAGCAGGCACACGCGGTCCCCCTTCTTCACGCCAAGCCCTTGAAGGGACTTCGCGATCGCGTCGCTCTTCTCGTCCAGCTCGCGGTAGGTCACGTCGCGGTCGTAGAAGCGGATTACCGTCTTGTCCGCGTACGCGCGTCCCTGGGTCTTTATCATCTCTCCGATACTCTTGAATTTCAGTTCCATGAGCGGGCTCCTTATGTTATGAATACGGGGAAAATCCCAGTGCATGCCGGCCCCCTGTGTTGGTTGGACATTTAATCAATTATTTTCAGCATGTCAATCAGAAATAGCGCATTCCTCAAGGCGCTCGCGGATGCCGGCGCTGCCGGGCGGCATGCGGTAAAAATCATGATTTTCCGGGAATTTTTCTTGACGAAAAGGAACGGGGTGGTTTTCTTGAACATGGGTATAAAACAAATGTTTAAAACTATTGAATAAAACAGTGGTATTGAACATTTGTGTCAATCATGAGTGAAGGAGACAGTAATGAAAAACAACGCCTGCCGCAGCCTTGCATGCGCCCTTCTCGTGTTCGGGCTTGTGTTCGCGGAGGTCCTGCCGCACCCGGCCGTCGCGGAGCAGAAAGAGAAGGCGGAAACCGGGGAACAATCCGCGGAGAGTGCCGATGAGCGCAAGGAATGGGGATTCCTCCCGTTCGCGCTTCCCTTCTACCTGCCCGAAACGAGCGTGGGCCTCGGATGGGCATTTCTCGTCTACCACAACCAGGACCTTTCGGATCCTTCGCTCAAGCCGGACGAGTACTCGGTGTACGGCGCGATTACAATAAGGAACCAGCAGTCGGTGGGCATCTCCTCCGACCAGTACTTTGGCGGAAACCGCTACCGGCTTACGGGGCGGCTGGATTTCAGCCGGTTTCCCAACGTCTTCTGGGGGCTGGGGCCGGATACCAGGAACGGCGACAACGAGGATTTCACCAACATCATGGTGAATTTCCAGGGAAGCTTCGCCGTGAGGCTCGCCGGGAACCTTTATGCGGGGCCCGCGGTGAATCTCCTTTACGACGAGATGATGAAGCGCGAGGAAGGTTCCCTGCTCGATTCGGGGAAAATCCCGGGGGCCGACGGAACGCATGCCTCCGGATTCGGCGCGGTGGTCACCTGGGATTCGCGAGACAGCGTATTCTTCCCTTACCGAGGCCTGTACCTGGACGTGAAGGGACTGGTCCATTACGACGAGGCGGGAAGCGAGTACGATTTCCGTAAAATAGAGGCGGACGCGCGCGCCTTCCTGCGCGTCCACGGCGACATCGTGCTCGCCCTCCAGTCGGTCGCAAAACTTTCCTGGGGAACGGTGCCCTTCCAGTCAATGCCGCGCCTGGGCGGCGACCAGATCATGCGGGGGTATTTTGACGGGCGCTTCCGCGATCGGGACCTCGTCGCCGCGCAGGCGGAATTGCGCTTCCCGCTTTTCTGGAGATTCGCGGGGACGGCGTTCATGAGCGCGGGGCAGGTCGCTCCCTCCCTTCACGAGCTCTCCGCTCGCAACGTGAAGTATGCGGGCGGCGGCGGACTGCGCTTCATCGCGGAAAAGTCCGAGCACATCGCGCTCAGGCTCGACGCGGGCGTGGACCGCGACGGCAACGTGAATTTCTACGTGATAATCAAGGAAGCTTTCTAGGCTGGGGAGGCGCGTCATGATGAAGCTAGTGGAATTTTTCGTGGAAAACCACCGGATCACCAACATGATCGTCGCGCTCGTGTTCATGGCCGGCGTGTTCTCCATGTTCACGCTCACGCGAGAGGAGATGCCGCACATGAGCATGTATGTGATGAGGGTGACCACGGTGTATCCCGGCGCCTCGCCGGAGGACGTGGAGATCAACGTCACGAGCAGGATCGAGGACCAGCTGCGCGGCGTGCGCAATGTCCGTGCGCTCACGAGCGTTTCCATGGAAGGGATGTCCGTCATCGCGGTCCGCATAGACGAGGAGGCGAAGAATCCCGAAGCGATCAAGGCGGACATCCGGGAAGCGGTCGCGCGCGTCACCGGCCTTCCGGAGCAGGTGAACTCCCGCCCGCGCATCGAGGAGGTCACCAACGAGTACCCCGTTCTTGAGCTCGCCGTCCAGGGAGAGGCCGGAGAGCTGGAGCTGAGGGCGCATGCGCGCGCGCTCGAATCGCGCCTGCGCGAGGTCCCCGGGGTGGGCACCGTTGAAAAGATTGGCTACCGGAAGCGCGAGGTGATGATCGACGTGCGCCCGTCGGACCTCCGTCGCGACCGCGTCGCCATCGCCGACGTGGTGGACGCAATCCGCGCGCGTAACGTCCGCCAGAGCGGCGGCTCGCTCGAATCCTACACCGACGACCGGACCGTGCTCACCATGGCCGAATACGAACGGCCCTCGCAGGTGGGCGAGGTCATCGTGAGCGCGAATTTCGAGGGATTCCGCGTGCGGCTCATGGACATTGCCGCGATACGCGACGGGTTCGAAGAGCCGGTGGTGCTCTACCGCGGGAACGGGAAACCCGCGATCGCGCTCCTGGTCACGCGGCAGGAGGGGGCCGACATACTCTCGCTGAGCGATCGCACCAGGGAGGCGGTGGACGCTTTTCGCGCAACGCTCCCGGCGAGCGTCCGCGTCGAGGAGATGTACGATTTCTCGTTCCTCACCCGCAGCATGCTCGACAGCATGGCGACAAACGCGCTCATCGGCTTTGTGCTGGTGTACATGGTCATGTTTTTCATGCTTGACCGCGTGAGCGGCTTCTGGGCGGCGTTCGGGATTCCTTTTTCGATTTTCGGAACCATGGGGCTCATGGCGCTTTTCGGGATGACCCTGAACATGGTCTCGCTCGCGTCGATGGTCATCGTGCTGGGGCTGCTGGTGGACGATGCGGTCGTGATCTCGGAAAAGATCTATCTCTACAAGCAGCGCGGCATGCCCCCGGTGCGGGCGACCATGGAGGCCATAAGGCGCATGGCGCTCCCGGTCACCGCGGCGGGCCTCACCATAATCGTTTCGTTCCTTCCCATACTTTTCATCCCCGGGATCATGGGGCGCTTCATGCACCAGATTCCCATCGTCATCGCGATGATGTTCGTGAGCTCGCTCATCGAGGGCTTCTTCTTTCTGCCCGCCCACGTGTGTCACGCGCAGGCGCGCCCGGTGGAGCCCCGCCATCTTCGCTGGCTCGAGCACTTGAAAAAGGCCTATGCGCGGCGTCTCGAATGGGCCATACGGAACCGTAAGAAGTTCATTGGCGCCTCGCTCGCTTTTCTCGCGGCCTCGTACGCGTCCGCGGCGCTCTTCCTGGACTTCAAGCTCGACGAGGACCAGGACCCCGACATCATCGCGGTCGTCGCCGAGACTCCCGGGGGCACCTCGCTTGCCGCCACCAATGACCTCATGGCCACGGTCGAGGAGGCGGTGCTCGCGGCCGTGCCGCGCGAGTGCATGAAGAACATGGTGACGCAGGTGGGTCATCACAAAATGAACGCCGACTATCTCGCCATGGGCGGCATGCAGCAGAATTACGCGATCGTCATCGTCTATCTCAAGCCGTCGGCGGAGCGGACGGTGCGTTCCGAAAAGATGATGGAAGCGATGAAACCCGTCCTCGCCGGCATTAAAAAAGACCGCGGATTCCAGCGGCTCGACCTGGAGCAGTACGGGTTCGCGGTCGGGCGCGCGGTCGAACTCACGATTATCTCCGATGACGACGCCGTACGCGCACGGACGGAGTCGGACGCGGTTTTCCTCCTGCGCGAAATGGAAGGGGTATACGGCATAGAAACCGACAGCACCCCCGGCAAACCCGAGATGCGGGTCCGCCTGAACCACGAGGCCATGGGACGCGCGGGCCTATCCGCCGTCGACGTCGCGCGCACGATTCGCGCCGCATTCGACGGCATCGTCGCGACCTCCATCCGGCTCGAGGGGGAGGAGGTGGATTTCCGCGTCAGGGTACGGGACGGGCGGAATGACGCCGGCCGCATACTGGGGCTCCCGGTTTCGAACGCGGAGGGGAGGCTCGTTCCCCTGTCTCTCGTCGCGCACCTCGAGGAGCACCAGGGCGCGCCGGTGCGCTACCACTACGCCGGAAGGCGCGCCGTCACCGTGCGCGCGAGCGTGGACGAGGCGAAGAACACGCCCGCCGCGGTGAATGCCCTGTTGAAAAAACGCCTCGGGGAGTCCGCGAACGGTGTGGCGGGGCTCACCGTGAAGTATGGCAGACAGGAAGAGGAGGCGTCGCTCAGCATGAAGGGGTTCTTCCTGGCGATGGGAGTGGCTCTTGCCGCCATGTATGTTCTCCTGGTGATGCTTTTCCGCTCCTATCTGCAGCCCGTGCTAACGATGACGGTGATTCCCTTTGCGCTGGCGGCCGTGTTCCTCACGCTGATCGTCCATGGAATGCCGCTGCTCTTTGTCTCGCTTGTGGCGATGATCGGCCTCCTGGGAGTGGTGCTGAACGACTCGATCGTGATGATCGACCAGCTTAACCGGGAATGCCCGTCGCGCGAGCCGGTCGCGATCGCGGCCGCGGCGACGGAACGCGTGAGGCCCATTCTGCTCATCTCGCTCACTTCGTTCGTGGGGCTCGTGCCCACCTCGTACGGCGTGGGCGGCGATCTTCCGGTGATGCGCCCCCTCGTGCTGTGCATGGGGTGGGGCGTGCTCTTCTGCACCGCCGTGACGCTCTTTTTCATCCCGGTCCTGTACTCCTTCGTGAAGGGCGGCAGGGAAGATGAGGCGCCGATTCCCGTCGGGGACGGCGCGCTTCCCGCGGCGCAGGCGCCCGCCGGACCCCGCAAAAAAACGCGGGCCGGAAGGAGGACGTCATGAAAGACGAACGGGGATCGATGCGCCGGCTGATCCGGATTGCCCTGGCATGGGCGTTCTTCTGTATGGCGGTAATGCTCGTCCTCATCCCGGAGTTCCCGTCCATCGTGAAAAAAGGCGCCGCGCGTGCCGTGAAACCCGCCGCCGCGGTCGCGGCGCCTTCAGTCGAAAAGGCGCCGTGCGGATTCCGCGCGGAAACGCGGGTCGAAAGGAGGATGCCATGAATCGCGAAAAAGGAAAATACCGGGGGCCGATCTGCCTTCTGCTGGCGGCGGCGCTTTTCTGGCCGTTACGTGCGTTTCCGGAGGAACGCAATGATCCCGCGCCGATGCGCCTGGATATCCGGGGCGTGCTCAGTCGTTTCATGGATGCGAACAGCGACGTGAGGACGGCGCTCATCGAGTACGGGGGCGCCGGGGAAGCGCTCCTGAGGGACGGCGCGAAGTACGACACGCAGCTCGTCGCCGGCGCGGAGGGGGGACGAAGCATTGCCTACAACATGTTCACCCGCTCCGGTGACGGCGTGGGCTCCGCGCGCGGATACGGGGGCGTAGAACAGCGCCTGGCTACCGGCACGACGCTCAGGGCGACCGTGAACGGTACGTATACGGTGATGCCCTCGACCAGGATAGCGGTGGGAGGCGAAAACTTTGAATTCGGGGGAAACGTGTACAACGCCCAGGTGCGCGTGGAGATCGCGCAGGAGCTGCTTAAAAACTCCTTCGGACGGGACGACCGCCTGGAGAAAAAGAGCGCCGGGTACGGGGCGCAGATCGGGGAGACGCTCGTCCGCGCCAGGCTCGCCGCGCTGGTGGCCGATGCGGTGCAATCCTGTTACGAGCTTTCCGATGCGCGCGCGGCACTCGACGCCGTCCGGGCCGACATTCAGAGCACCACGGGCATCCGCGACATCCTGATTCTTAAAGTGAACCAGGGGCTCGCGGGGCCGGAAGAGGCCCACGAGTGGAACTGCAGGCTCTCGCAGGCGCGCATGGCGGCGGCGTCGTCCACGAGGAGGCTCGAAGAGACCAGGGGGGCGCTCCTGCGCATGCTCGGCTATCCGCCGGATGGGGGCATTGAACTTGTCGATTCGCCCGGCGTGAAGCCGCCCGACGTCGCGCTCGAGTCCGCGCTCCGCGACGCGTTTGCGCGCAGGTCGGACTGGCTCGCGCAGAGGCTTGCCGTGGATCGCGCGCAGGCCGGCCTCCAGATAGCCTCCGGAGGAATGCTCCCCTCGCTTACCCTTAAACTGGGCGCGGCGGGGAACGGGTACGATCCTTCCTCCGGGTACGCCGCGCTGCCGCAGGGAAGACGCGACCTGGAATACTTCGTGGGCGCCGAGATGCGCTACCCCCTTGGAGGTACGGACTCGCGGGCCGACGAGGAGCGTGCCGGAAGAAATCTTGAAACGGAGCGGGAATCGCTGAAAAAGATGGAACGCGCCATCCGCGACGAGGTCGCCGGGCGCATACGGGACTGCGCGGCCGCGTACCAGATGTACCGTGACGCGACGGACGCGCGGGAATTCGCGCGCGCGCACTACGCGGAGATTTACCTGCAGTTTCAGCGCGGGAGAATCCAGTCGACCGGTCTCAAGCTCGCGCTCGATACCTTTACGCGGGCCGAATACACGCAGTCACGCGCCCTGCTGGATTACAACCGGGCGCTCCTTATGCGCGATCTCGCGCGGAATACATTCCTTGAGGATCTGGGGGTGGATCTGGACGCGCTGTTGAAGAGGGCCGGACGGGAATAGGCGCGCCCCCGCGCCCCACGCCTTAATCGTTCTTCCATAGATGGTAGAACGCGTTCAGCATGGGGACGAACTCGGCAGTCGCCTTGCGGTGGCCCGCGGCGGTAGGATGGTCGTCGCCGCCCGAATAGTAATAGAGCTCGTCGCCGTGGCCTTCCCGCGAGGGAGAGCCCGTGACGGAGTGCACGATGCTCCCGTCCTCCACCCGGTGGTGGTTGGCGGGGTCGGTGAGCACGTTGTAATAATCGAAGGCCCACACGTTCCTGTGCGTGTACCCGGCCAGCCAGCCGTGCTCGAAGTCGGCGAGCCAGTTCGCGAGCTCGCGGGTGAGCGGGGCGCTGTTGATCGTTATTTCGGGCGGCGGGATGATGAGCACGAACAGCTTGTCGGTGTGCGCCGCGAAATAGGTGAGCAGGCCGTTGTAGATGGCCTTTTCGTCGTCGATCGAGTCTCCCACCTCGCTGTTGGGGAAGCAGGACTTGAACATGATAATCTCGTTTTCCCCGCCGGGGTCGGTAAATGCGTTCGTGTAATCGAAGTTTTCGTCGTTGGCGTAGACATACGGCATTTTAGTTTCGTTGAACCAGTCCGGCCAGTTCCAGGTGTCGGTGGAGCCGCCAAGGTTGTCGCCCGTTTCCGCATTCCAGCCGTAATCGGTCTCGGTGACGTAGTAGTTGTTGTCGTTCAGCGCCTGGCCCAGGTTCCCGGTTCCCGACGCGATCCAGTGGGACCCCGTGCTGTGATGAATGAACACCATGCGCACCGTCGCACCGGGCGCCGACGTGTCGAGGCCGGGACCGGATTCGCCACCGCAGGCGGTGATTGCAAGCAGCGCCAGGGCGGCGCATAGGCACCTTGATCTCATTGTTCCTCCCGGGAAACCGGTGATGACGGCGGATTGGTACATCGGCCCCCCCGCATGAAGAAGGACCGCTATACCTTTAAGTACCGGCTGACCGGGAATGTGCGCAGAAAAAAATCCCGAATCGGAAGCGATGGTGGAAGGGGCGCGTCATCTCTTCATCCCCTTTGAAAGGCGTCCTTGCGGAAAGCGCTCTTTTGTGCGCCTAAAAAAAACGGGAACGGGATAAAAAATAATTGATTAATTCCGGGGCGGGGTTTCCATTTACCTAATCCAATGACTTGATGGAATCATTGGATGGATAATAGACAATAGATTTTGTACAGTGTGCAGGTGCCTTGCGGGGCCCGCACACCCGGTCCCGTTCTCCGTGCCCGCGCGCCAGCAGTGCATTCTATACACAGAAGGAGGAGTTATTATGATTGGGATAACTTCTTACGGAGGTTATATCCCTCGCTATCGCCTGAGCAGGATGCTCATCGTACAGAACATGGCCTGGTATTTCCCGGTGATCATGGCGGTCGCCGGAGGGGAGAAGGCCGTGGCCAACTGGGACGAGGATTCGGTGAGCATGGCCGTGGCCGCGGCGTACGACTGCATGAAGGGAAAGGACAGGAAGGCGCTCGAGGGGCTCTATTTCGCCTCGACCACCATGCCGTTCACGGACCGGATCAACGCCGGGATCGTCGCCACCGCGCTGAACATGCGCGAGGCGAACGCGGTGAACGCGGATTTTTCCGCGTGCATGAAGGCGGGGACCACCGCCGCGATTTCCGCGCTCGACGCTATTGGCGCAGGGACCAGGGACAACATTCTCGTGGTGGCCTCGGACCAGCGCCGCACCAAGATGGCCACGATGCTCGAGATGTTCTACGGCGACGGCGCCGCCGCCGTGCTCTTTGGAAGCGGGGACGTGATCGCCGAATTCAAGGGAAGCTATTCGATCAACTGCGATTTCGTGGACCACTACAAGGGCCATGGCAAGGATTTCGACTACGCCTTCGAGGAGCGCTGGGTGAGGGACGTGGGCTACGGGAAAATCATTCCCGAGGCCGTCAAGGGCTACCTCGCGAAATACGGGATGAAGATTGGCGACTTCAGCAAGGTGATCTACCCCTGCTATTTCTCCGGGACCCACGCGGCAATCGCCAGGGACCTGGGGATCGACAAATCGAAGGTCCAGGACAATCTTCACAACACGTGCGGCGACACGGGAAGCGCGCACCCGCTGGTGCTCCTGGTCGCGGCGCTGGAAGAGGCGTCCCCCGGCGACAAGCTCCTGGTCGCGGGCTTTGGGCAGGGATGCGACGTTCTGGCGTTCGAGGTCACCGACAAGATAAAGTCCCTCAAGCAGCGCACGGGAATAAAAGGATCGCTCGCCAAGAGGGTGGAGTTCACCAATTTCCAGAAGTACGCGAAGTTCAGGAACCTCATCACCGCCGATCTCGGGATACGGGGCGAGGCGAATCCAAATACGGCGCTCACCGTCCTCTGGAGAAAGCGCAAAATGCTGCTCGGTCTCGTGGGGGTGAAGTGCACGAAGTGCGGAACCCCGCAGTTTCCGTCCTACCCCGTCTGCGTGAACCCGGACTGCTGGTCCGCGAACAGCTTCGAGGATTACGAGTTCTCCGACAAGGCGGGAAAGGTCCTCATGTTCACCGGGGACATGCTGTCGGCGTCCGTGGACCCGCCCGCGGTCTACGGGCTGGTGCATTTCGAGGGCGGCGGAAGGAGCATGTTCGATTTCACCGACTGCGACCTGAGCCAGGTGAAGGTGGGCGTGAGCACCAGCATGGCGTTCAGGCTGAGGCAGGTCGATTCCGTGCGCGGTTTCACGGGATACTTCTGGAAGGCGGTTCCCCAGACGGAAGGAGGAGGTGCGTGATGGGCAAAGGAATCAGGGACAAGGTCGCGATCCTGGGCATGGGCTGCTCCAAGTTCGGGGAACGATGGGAGGACGGGGCTGACGACCTCATGGTCGAGGCGTTCCAGGAGTGCATCCAGGACGCGGGGATCGAGAAAAAGGAGATCCAGGCCGCGTGGCTCGGGTCGTGCTTCGACGAGATCAGCATAGGCAAGAGCGCGGTCCCGGCCTCGGTGGCGCTGCGACTTCCCAACATCGCGGTCACGAGGGTGGAAAACTACTGCGCGAGCGGCACCGAGGCGTTCCGGGGCGCGGTGTACGGCGTGGCGTCGGGAGCGTACGACATCGCCCTCGCGATTGGCGTCGAGAAGCTCAAGGACATTGGCTACGGCGGGCTGCCGGAGTTCAGCTCCGCCATGGGATCCCTCAACCAGCTCTGGATGGCGAACTTCACCGCGCCCGGAGGGTTCGCGATGATGGCCACCAGCTACGCGGCGAAGTACGGACTCGACATCAACGAGATCAAGCGGGCCATGGCGCATATCTCGGTCAAGAGCCACGCCAACGGCGCGCTCAATCCCAAGGCGCATTTAAGGAAACCGGTCACCGAGGACCAGGTCATGTGCTCGCCGCACGTCGCCTATCCCCTGGGGCTGTTTGACTGCTGCGGGGTGAGCGACGGGTCGGCCTGCGCGATCGTGACGACTCCCGAGATCGCGAAGTCCCTGGGAAAGAAGGACATCGTTTCGGTGAAGGCGCTCCAGCTTTCCCTGAGCAACGGGACCGAGTTCGCGTACGACTGGGACGGGGCGCATTTCATCACCGCCACGAAGGCGAGCAAGGCTGCCTACGAGGAGGCGGGCGTCACGAATCCCCGGAAGGAAATCAGCATGATGGAGGTCCACGACTGCTTTTCGATCACCGAGCTTGTGACGATGGAGGACCTCCATATTTCCGAGCGCGGAAAGGCGACGAAGGACGTCCTCGACGGCTTTTACGACCTGGGCGCCGGCGGCGTGCCGTGCCAGGTGGACGGGGGGCTCAAGTGCTTTGGGCACCCCATAGGCGCGTCGGGGCTCAGGATGCTCTACGAGATGTACCTGCAGCTGCAGGGACGGGCGGAGAAGCGGCAGCTGAAGGACCCCAGGCTGGGTCTCACGCACAACCTGGGCGGCTTTCCCTTCCTGAACGTCTGCAGCATCGCGATCATCGGCAGGCTGGGCGCATGAGCAGGAAATTATTTTTCGAGGAGGTCTGGTATGGCTGATTTATCCAAGGTCGGCATGGAGTTCTCTCCGATCGTATGGGAGGTCGAGCGCGGCAAGATACGCGAATTCGCGCAGGCGATGGGTGATCTCAATCCCATCTACCTCGACAGCGAGGCCGCGAAAAAGGCAGGGTACAGGGATTGCCCCGCGCCCCCGACCTTCCTGACCGTTCCCATGCTGTGGAGCGGGAGGATGCCCGTCATGATCAACGAACTGAAGATCAACTTCTTCATGGTGCTTCACGGCGAGGAGGAATACGAGTATTATGGGGACATATATCCCGGCGACGTGATCACGGGCACGCCCCGGGTAGTCAAAATGGAAGAGAAGACGAGCAAATCCGGTTCAAAGATGGACATGATTTCCGTGGAGGTCCTCTACACGAACCAGAGGAACGAGAAGGTCGGCAGGGCGCGCTCGCTGCTCGTCGAAAGGAAGTAGGAGGAACGTCATGAACGAAGAAAGATATTTCGACGAGGTACGCGTGGGCGACGCGCTTCCCGTGCTCGTCAAGGGCCCCATCACGAAGCAGCAGCTGGTCATGTACGCGGG